>JANXWQ010000606.1 GCA_025351065.1 Chthoniobacter sp.
GCGCGGCGCGGTTCGTGGCGGTGGAGACGGATCACGCGCGGCGCTGGATGGAGGAAAAACACGCCGACGCGCGCGACAAAATTTTCCGTGTGTTCAACGGCATCGCGCTCGACGGCTTCCCCGCGCGCCCGGCGGCGGGCGCGGTGCCGAGGATCGTTTCCGTGGGGCGCTACGTGGAGAAAAAAGGCTTCGGCGATCTCATCGCCGCGTGCGGGCTGCTGCACGCGCGCGGCGTGGCGTTCGAGTGCGCGCTCGTCGGCGGCGGGCCGATGGAGGGCGAGTTGCAGGCGCAAATCGACGCCGCCCAGCTCGGTGAAATGGTGAAGCTGCTCGGCCCGCGCCCGCAGCCGGAAGTGCGACGGCTGCTCGCGGCGGCGCAGCTTTTCGTGCTCGCCTGCGTGGTGGAAAACGGCGGCGGCAGCGACAATCTGCCGACCGTCATCATGGAGGCGATGGCTGGCGGCACGCCCGTGATTTCGACCCGCGTGGCTGGCGTGCCCGAGATGATCGCCGACGGCAACACCGGCCTGCTCGCGCCGCCCCACGATCCGCCCGCGCTCGCCGCCGCCATCGAAAAATTCCTGCGCGATCCGGCGCTCGCCGCCGCCTGCGCCGCCCGCGCCCGCCGCTCGGCCGAGGGGAAGTTTTCGCTCGAAAAAACGACCCGCATTTTGCAGCACCTGCTCATCCGGCACGGCGGCGTCATCGCCCCGGAAGCCGCCCGCAGACAGGATTCCGAGCTGCCGCGCCCGTCGCTCCGCGCCCGGCTCGCGGATTATTTCCGGTGATTTCCCTCCGTGAAACTGCTGACATCGTTGACAACCTTTCGCCGAACCGACATTTTCCGCCCGCGAATTCCGACCCGCCACCCCGCCTGCGGAAATTCCATTTTTCACCTCACTTCAATGCCCCCTCTACGCCTGAAGAATCCGCTCTCCACCGCCCCGCGCCCAGCGCTCGCGCTGCTCGCCAGCCTTTTGCTCAGCGCCCTGCCGGCCTCCGCGGGCGATGCCTACAAATGGACGGTGCAGTACCTCGTCGATAACAGCCGCACTGTCTTCGGCCACCCGCAGAAAATTTCGCCGCGCCACAATCGCGGCCTGGCGATTTCGCCCGACGGCAAATACCTCTACGCGGGCTACCACCACAGTTTCAACAACGCGGGCGAGGTGCGCCGTATCCAGATCGATGTCGCGGATTTCGAGCGTGCGACCGTGGCCGTGGTGCCCGGCATTCTGGCCAAAGGCATCGCCACGGACGACAAAGGGCGCGTCTATATCAGCGACATCAGCGCCATCCAAGTCTATGACGCGGCGCTGGAAACGCGGCTGCTCCGCATCCCTGCGGGCACCGTGGATCATGTGGCCACGGCGCGCGAAAACGGGGCGCTGGTGCTCTACGGTTCGGATCGCGACGACGGCACCATTTCTCGCTGGGTGGTGAAGGAAAACGGCGACGGTCTCGGTGGCGCAGCGCTCGAAGGCTTTGGCGGCACGGGAGTTTTCAAAGTGCCCGGCGCGGTCGATCTGCGCGGGATCAAAGTGGACGCGAAGGGCAACATTTGGATCGTCGATTTGAAGGGCAACAAGGTTTTCAAAATGAAGGCTGACGGCTCGGATTTGAAGTCGGTCGAGGTAAAAGGCCCGATGGATGTGGCGATAGACGGGCAGCGTATCCTCGTCACGCGCTGGTTCGAGCGGGCAATCACGGTGCTTGACGACGAGTTGAATGTGCAGGGCAGCCTGAGCGTGCCGTGGGAAGAGTTGGAGCTGTCGCCGGTCGGCAATAACCACGACGGCCGCCTGTCCTGCATTGTGACGGTGCCCGGGAAAGGCTTCTTTGTGGCCAACGAGGCGGGGCAGACCTCGAACCAGAAATCCACCTATGGGCGGATCGACAACCACAGCGATCTGATCGACGGAAAACTCTTTCGCGATGTCTTCCAAGACGACAACGAGCCGATCCTGCGGGCGACAGAAGTCACCACGGCACCGCAATAGACAGGTTTCAGGAGCGCACGATTTTTCCGAAACAGCCGGGCCGATTTCCCTCCATGAAAAAGTTTGTGAAAAATTTCACAAAGGGCTTGCCACGCCGCCCTGTCCGCTGTTTTATCGGCCTCGCATTGCCCGAAGCGGGTGTGCGCGAGCCCTCCACCTCGCGGTGAGTTTTCACAGTCGAGCCCATCGACGACATCCGCTTTCCGCTTCGCCCCTTTTTTGGAAATGACCAGCCCCATCCTCACCCCCATTTTGCCGACCTCGCTTCGCCGGCGCTTTCGTCAGTTCGCGCTTTGTCTCGCGCTGGTGACGGGCTTGGGGTTCGCCAATTTTGCCGCGCTCGCCGTGGAGGAAAAAGCCGCCGCTGCCGAAACGATTTCCGCCGCTGAACCGGGCGCGCACGCTGAGGAAGAGCATCATGGTTTGACGCCCAACGCGCCGCCGATTTTCTGGGGCATCGGCGGGGACTCCGAGACGCAGAAGATCGGGCCGTTCGCGATGACCAACTCGATGATCGTCACCTGGATCGTGGCCTTGGGGATCATCATCTTTGCGCAGTACGCGACGCGAAAGATCAAGGACGTGCCGGATGGCGCGCAGAATTTTTGGGAGTGGCTGGTCGAGAGCCTGCACGACTTTCTCGAAAGCATCATCGGCCATGCCCTCGTGAAAAAGACGTTCTGGTTTTTCGCGACTGTCTTCATCTTCATCCTTTTCACCAACTGGTGCGGGCTCATCCCCGGCGTCGGCACCATCGGTTGGGGCACGCCGACCGCGCAGGGCGGTCTCGACCACATCACGCGTCCGCTTTTCCGCGGAGCCAATGCCGACCTGAACCTGACGCTCGCGATGTCGTCCGTCTTCTTCTTCATGTGGACGGTCTGGGCGTTGCAGGCCAATGGCTTCGGCGGCTTCATCCTCCATCTTTTCGGACCAAAGGGCGAAACCAAGGGTGCTATGAAAGCGGTCATGGTCGTCGTATTTGTCCTCGTCGGCGTGCTCGAAGTGGTGTCGATCGTTTTCCGCCCCGTGTCGCTCAGCTTCCGTCTGTTCGGCAACATCTTCGCCGGTGAAAACATGCTCGAATCCATGTCGCGCATTTACCAGCCGCTCGCCTTCCTCATTCCGATTCCGTTCTATTTCATGGAGGTCCTCGTCGGCCTCGTGCAGGCGCTCGTCTTCATGCTCCTCACCGCCGTTTTCACCCTCCTCATCTGCCAGCACGAAGAGGGGCACCACTAGATTTTCACATCGAAACAAATTTCGGCGGTCGTAACGCGGACAAGCCGCGGGGGATCGCCGGGAAAACCAACAGCAGCAACCAAAGAAACATCATGAATATCCCAATCATCCTCGCGGAAGCCGGCATCTCCGGCAGCATCCAGGTCGGTCTCGCAGCGCTCGGCGCGGCGCTCGGCGTGGGGCTCATCGGCATGGGCGCATCGACCGCGGTGGGCCGCAATCCCGGCGCCGCCACTCCGATCCTCGTGCAGGCGATCCTGAGCACCGCCTTCGCCGAAGGCATCGTGTTCTTCGCGCTCTTCCTCGGGAAGTAGTCCGTCCTCGGCGCGGGGCCGTTCGCGGCCCCGCGCCCGTTTTCTCCCTCTCCAACTTTTGATCGTATGACCTACATTCCTCTCCTCGCCGCCGAAGGCGGCATCGTGGACAGCCTCGCCGAAAGCGCCCGGCGCACTGGCGAAACCTTTGGCTGGAACGCGTGGCTCTTTTTCTCGCAGATCATCAGCTTCCTCATCGTCGCGTTTTTGCTCCAAAAATTTGCCTACAAGCCGATCCTCACCGTCCTCGAAGAGCGTCGCAAACGCATCGCCGACGGCCTCGCGAACGCCGAGAAGATCAAGCAGCAACTCGCCGAATCCGAGCAGCGTTACCAAGAGATTCTGACCAAGGCCAACACCGAGGCGCAGAAAATGATCGACGACGCCCGCGCCAGCGCCGCCGCGGTGAAAGAAAAGGAAACGCAGAAGGCCATCGGCGAGGCCGAGCAGATTCTCACCAAAGCCCGCGAAGCTGCCGCCTTGGAGCACACGAAAATGCTTGCCGAACTCAAGCGTGAAGTCGGCAGGTTAGTTATCGGCACGACCGCGAAAGTAACCGGCAAAGTCCTCAATGCCGACGACCAGAAACGCCTCTCCGAAGAAGCCGCGCGCGAAGTCGCCGCGTAACAGTCCCAATGAAGCTCGACAAAGACGCGCGCAAGCTGACCAAGGGGCTCTTTCAAATGAGCCTCACCAACGGTCGTCTCGATGAGAAGAAGGTTTCCGCCGCCGTGAAAAAGGTCATCGAAGCAAAGCCGCGCAGCTTTGTCGGCATCCTCAAAGAATACCAGCGCCTCGTGCGGATGGAGGTCGCCAAACATCACGCCGTCGTCGAAAGCGCCACGCCGCTCGACAAGAAGACCGGCGGCCAATTGCTCGCCAGCCTCAAGGCCAAATACGGCAGCGACCTCACCACCGAATTCAAAGTCTCGCCCGAGTTACTCGGCGGACTCCGCATCAAAATCGGCAGCGACGTTTTCGACAGCTCCGTCCGCGAACGCCTCGCCCGCCTCGAAACCCAACTCACCCACGCCTAATTGCCCCACACCATGAGCAGCATCCTGCAAGAACTCGAATCCCAAATCAGCGGCCTTAAGACCACGACGACCAAGTCCAACGTCGGCATCGTCCGTGAGATCGGCGACGGCGTAGCCCGCATCGAAGGCCTGAGCGACGTCATGCTCAACGAGCTGATCGAATTTCCCGGTGGCCTCTACGGCCTCGCACTGAACCTTGAAGAAGGCGAAGTCGGCTGCATTTTGCTCGGCGATGAAAAAGGCGTCGTCGAAGGCGTCGAAGTCAAAACGACGGGCCGCCTGCTTTCCGTGCCCGTGGGCAAAGGCCTGCTCGGCCGCGTGGTCGATACACTCGGCAATCCGGTCGATGGCAAAGGTCCGATCACTGCGAGCGCGACTTATCCCGTCGAAAAAGTGGCGCCCGGCATCATTAAGCGTAAGTCAGTCAGCCAGCCCGTGCAGACTGGCATCATGGCCATCGACGCGATGATTCCCGTGGGCCGCGGCCAGCGCGAACTCATCATCGGCGACCGCGCCACCGGCAAGACCACGATTGCCATCGACACGATCATCAACCAGGCGCGCATCAACAAAGCCAACGAAGGCAAAGC
>JANXWQ010000062.1 GCA_025351065.1 Chthoniobacter sp.
GCGCGGTCGATGCGTTCGATGCCGCCTACAAATTGCAGGCGCTCGCCGTCGCCGCGCGGCGCGAGTGGGCGAAGATGGACGTGCTACTGCTGCCGACAACGGGGACGACCTACACCATCGCGGAAGTGCAGGCCGAGCCCATCCGGCTGAACTCGAATCTCGGCTTCTACACGAACTTCGTGAACCTGCTCGACCTCGCGGCCATCGCTGTGCCCGCGGGCTTTCGCGCGAATGGCCTGCCGTTTGGTGTCACGCTCATGGCCCCGGCATTTTCCGACCGTGCGCTGCTCGCGCTCGGCGAGCGCCTGCACCGCGCGCTCGGCGGCGCGCTTGGGATCACATCCGCGCAAATCACCGATCAGCCGGCGGTCGAAGCGCCATCGAATAAGTGCGTGCTGCTCGCGGTCGTCGGCGCGCACTTGAGCGGGATGCCGTTGAATCATCAGCTCACCAGCCGCGGCGCGCGTCTGGTTGCCGCGACGCGGACCGCGCCGAAGTACCGGCTCTATGCGCTCGCTAACACCACGCCGCCGAAGCCCGGCCTCGTCCGCGTCGCCGAGCCGCAGGCACATGGCATCGAGGTGGAAGTGTGGGCGCTGAGCGAGCAGGCGTTCGGCTCATTCGTCGCGGAAGTGCCGCCGCCGATGGTCATCGGCACCACGAAACTCGCCGACGGCTCGACCGTGAAAGGTTTCGGCTGCGAGCCCATCGCGCTCGACGGCGCGACTGACATCACCGCCCACGGCGGCTGGCGCGGCTACCTGGCGGCGCGCTAAAACCGCCGGGGTGTGCGTCAGCTCACCGGACTTCGACGGGCTTGAGCGCTTTGTCGAAAAACGTTTTGATCTCGACGGCGCCGAGCTTTTCCGCGAGCGGGAGCCAGGTGGGGTTGGTGGCTTTTTTCATCACGATTTTTCCACCGCTGTCGCGGACGATGAGCACCCAGCCATCGTATTTGGCCCCGAAGCGCGCGCCGGTGTTGTCCCATTGCGAGACCACTTCGCCCGTCGTGACGTTGGAGGTGCCGCGGGGCGGCAGCGAGAGGGAAAATTTTTCGACGCCGAGCACTTGGAGCGCCCTCCGATCCACGATGCTTTGGGCGAGGACAAAAAACTCGCCCTTGCAGTCGGGGAAGTCTGCCTTGATGTCCGTATTGACGAATTTCAGCGTGAAGCTGACGCGGTCCTTTTTGTCGTCAAAGTCTCCGCCCTCAATCTTGCTGTGCTTGGTCCTGACGGCCTCCACCTGCACCCGCTGCTCGAAGGGCGACGGAAGGGCGGACTGGGCTTTTGTTTCTGGCAGAGTGATCTGGATGATCGCTGCCACCAATGCGAGATAAGGAAGGCCTCTCATGGGCGGGAGTGTGGAGCGCAGCGGGCGGGGGAGGGCAAGCGCGAAATCAAAAAATCGGCGGGAGGTGGCCGCCGACGGGGCAATGGCGGCAGCGCCTTTGCCGCTCGACAGCGGGGCGGCCTGCGCGCAGCATCCGCGAGCTTTTCTCCCCAAAATGAAAACCGTCGGACTCGCTCTCGATGACCCGCCCGCGCCGCCGCATCCGCGGCGGATTGGCTGGCTCGGCACCACGGCGCTGGCGATGGGCGGGAGCAATCAAAGTCTGTTTCTGCTGGCGGCGCTTTTTGTCGGGCAGGGGAGCATCCCGGGGCAGGGGAGCGCGGCGGTGCCGCTGCTCATCGCGGGGCTGATCCTGAGCTGGCTGGCGCTGCCGGGCTGGACGGAGCTGGTGCTGATGTGGCCGAACCGGGTGGGCGGGATCGCGGCGACTTGCGCAGAAGCCTTTCGCCCGTACAGCCCGGTGCTCGCGAATCTGACGGGCGTTTGCTATTGGTGGGGCTGGGTGCCGACGTGCGGGCTGACGGCGCTGCTCTCGGCGTCGGCGCTGCACGAGTGGTATCTGCCGGGCGTGCCGGTGCCGCTGCTCGCGTCGGGCATCGTGGCGGTTTTCACGGCGGTGAATCTGTGCGGCATCCAGTGGGCCACGCGGCTGGCGGGGGTGATTGCGGCGGGTGCCGGCGCGCTGGCATTTCTGTCCGCGCTCATCCCGGTGTTCACAGGGCATGTGGACTGGCAGCAGGCGACGACGTTTCATCTCACGACGCCGTTCCCCGGAGTGTTTGGCCAAATCACCAGTGCGATGGCGGGCTTGTATTTGATCGGCTTCGCGGCGCCGGCGTTTGAGCAGGCGGCGTGTCATGTGGGTGAGACGATCGACCAGAACAAAAACGTGCCGCGCGCGATGTTTGCGAGCGCGGGGATGGCGACGCTGTATTTCGCGATCCTCCCGGTGGTGTGGCTCGGCGTGCTAGGCCCGGAGCCGCTCGGACGGGATCTCGCGATGGTGCTGGGGCCGACTTTTGCGCCGCTTTTCGGGAGTGCGGCCAAGGGCGCGGCGATCTGGTTCATGACGCTGAACATGTTTCACGGCACGCTCGCGCCGCTGGCGGGCGCGGCGCGGACGATGTCGCAGTTGAGCGAAGACGGGCTGCTCCCGCGTTTCCTCGCGCAGCGCGACCGCGCCGATGCGCCGCTAGCCGCGACGCTGCTGACCGCGGGCATGGCCATCGTTTTCCTCCTGCTCGGCGATCCCATCTGGATCGTGGCGGCGGCGAATTTCACCTACCTCATCGGCATCGGCATGCCGAGCATCGCGGTCTGGCTTTTGCGGCGCGACGCGCCGGAGATGCCGCGCCCATTCCGCGCTTCGCCCGCGATGATCCGCCTCGGCGCGCTGGCGGCGGTGGTCTGGGGCATCTCGACGATTCTGGGCTTCCAACAGTTCGGCCTGCCCACGGTCGTCGCGGGCATCGGACTGGCCTACTCGGGTTCTGCGCTCTACGCGTGGCGGAAGTTTTCCGACCGCCGCCGCGCGGGCCTGTCCGGCCTGGCGTGGAGCATCCACCTCAAGCTCACCGGCGCGATGCTCGCGGTGCTGGTGCTCGACGGCGCGGGCTATCTCATTGCGGTGCAAAACATCGGCGGCCGGCCAGTGCTCGTCGAAGCGCTGGCCGACATTTTCGTCCTCGTGGCGCTGCTCACGATCAGCGTGGGCCTGGTGCTGCCGGGCATGATCGGCCATGCCACCACGGCGGCGGCGGCGGCGGCGAAACGGCTGGCCACCGGGCCGCTCGCGGATTTTTGCGAGGCGATGGACGCGCTCAACCGCGGCGACCTGGACGCCGCGCGGGTGAAGATGGAGGTGCTACCGCTGGCGATTCACTCGCGCGACGAACTGGGGGAAATGGCGGCGAGTTTCAACCAGATGCAGGAGGAGGTGGCGCGCGCCGCCGGCGGTCTGGATGTGGCGCGCGCGAGCCTGCGCAGCTCGCGTGCGGAACTGCAGGTCGCGCATGCGAACCTCCAGGAGCGCGAGGAGCGCTTCCGGCAGTTCGCGGAAAACATCAACCAGGTTTTTTGGATGACCGACGCAGATCGGAGCCGGCTGCTCTATGTCAGCCCGGCCTACGAGACGGTGTGGGGCCGCACGGTGCAGGGCCTTTACGAGCAGCCGCACTCCTTTTGGGACGGCATCCATGCGGAGGATCGCGCCGCGGTGCTAGCCGCCGTGGAGGGACAGACGGCGGGTGCCTACGATGAGCAGTACCGGGTGGTGCAGCCCGACGGCGCGGTGCGCTGGGTGCACGACCGCGCCTTTCCGGTGCGCGATGTGGCGGGCGCGGTGTACCGGGTGGTGGGCATCGCGGAGGACATCACCGAGCGGCGGCTGGCGCACGAGCTGGTGCATGCGGCGAAGGAGGAGGCCGAGCGGGCGAACAACGCGAAGAGCGAATTCCTCTCCCGCGTGAGCCACGAGCTGCGCACGCCGCTGAACGCGATTCTCGGCTTCGGCCAGATCCTGGAGGCCGACTGCACGGGCGATCAAAAGCAGTGCGCCGAGTACATCCTGAAAGCCGGGAGTCATTTGCTGGACTTGGTAAACGAGGTGCTCGACCTCGCGAGCATCGAGGCGGGGCGGCTCACTTTTTCACCCGAGTCGGTGTCCCTGCGGCTGCTGATCCGCGAGAGCCTCCAACTCATCGGCCCGCTGGCGGAGCAAAGAAACATCCGCCTCGCCAGCCACTACCCCGGCGGTGGCGACCTGCACGTTTTCGCCGACCACCAGCGGCTGAAGCAGGTCGTGCTCAACCTGCTGTCGAACGCGGTGAAGTACAACCGCAGCGCCGGGAGCATCGACATCGACTGCACGCGCACGCCCGAGGGCCGCGCGCGCATCGCCGTGCGCGACACAGGCCTCGGGCTGCCGCCGGAAAATGTGGCGCGGCTGTTCACGCCGTTTCAGCGGCTCGGGGCGGAGCGCACGGACATCCCCGGCGCGGGGCTCGGGCTGACTTTGAGCAAACGGCTGGCGGAGCTGATGGACGGGAGCATCGGCGTCCACAGCGAGGTCGGGAGCGGGAGTGTTTTTTGGGTGGAGCTGCCAGCGGCTGAAATGCCGGAGCGCAGCGCCGAGGCCGCGGAGGCTGCGCCGGAGGAAGGCCGGCCCGCCGGGGAAATCCGGCGCACCATTTTGTACATCGAGGATGACCTCTCGAACCTGCGCCTGGTGGAGGCCATCCTCGTACGGCGGCCCGGGATCGAGCTGCTGCCGGCCATGCAGGGCACCCTCGGCCTCGAACTCGCGCGCCAGCACCGGCCCGATCTCGTGCTGCTCGATCTCGATCTGCCGGACGTGCCCGGCGCGGAGGTGCTCCGGCGCTTGCGCGCCGATCCTGCGACCAGCGCCGTGCCGGTCATCATCGTCAGTGCCGACGCCACCCCCGGGGCGGGCGACCGCATGCTGGCCGCCGGCGCGTGCGCCTACGTGACCAAACCCATCGACGTGAAACGCTTCCTCCGCGTGGTCGATGCGGCGCTGGCGGGCGCGGCGTTGAGCGCGGGCCGTGGGCATGAGTAGCCCGCCGCCGCTGGCTGAGAAAAGAAACCGCTTTTTTCCGAGGGAGCCGCACCGGGCTCCCGCGAACTCCGCCGGACGCTGAGGTCCGGCGGAGCCGCAAGAGATACCGCAGACTGCTTTTTTAGAACGTCAGGCCGACGGCGCCGGAGAAGACGAACTGGGTGCGATTGCCGTCGGTGATGGCGGGCGCGGAGGCGTTGGCGGCGTTTTCACCGAGGTTCCAATAGGTGAAGCCGGTCGTGTAGGTCCAACTGCCGTAGCAGGCGGGCACGAACGCGAGCGGCACCGAGGCATTGATGCCGGCGGAGAAGAAGCCGTAGTCCTGGCCATTGTAGGTTTCCGGCCCGAGGCCCACGGTCAGCGGGATGGTCACGGTCAGCGGGTAGGTGCCGCCTTTGCCCACGGTGAAGCCGGGCGCGATGCCGACTTCGTAGTACCAGCCGTTGGCGCCGTTGGCGACGCCGACGTAGTTGCCGACCATCGACTTCAGGACGGTCGCATGCGGGTGTAAAGCGAACGCGCCGAGCAGGTCGGTGTCGTCGTAGGCGAGGTTCACATTGAGCGCGCCGCCGCGGGTGCTGCTGCTGACAAATGCTTCGTCGAACCAGCTGGTGGTCAGGGTGAAGTTCTTCGCGAAGGTAATGGCGAGGCCGGCCGTCCAGTCCTGCTCATACCACGCGGCGAGCGAGGTGCCGGGTGTGGCGGCGGTGTGCTTCGAGTGGAAGCTCGACCAGAGGCCGCCGTTCAGCGACACTTTGTTGACGAAGCCGGTGCCCTCGTAGAGTTTGAAATAGAGGTCGAGGTAGGGCTCGGCGATGAAGCCCTGGTTTTCCAGCACGACGCCGCGGGAGACGTATTCGCTGACCACGGCCAGGCCGATGTCGCCAGTGATGCAGGATTCCTTGATGGTTTCTTTGATTTCCTTGGCGGCCTTCGCCTCCGTCCCGGCGAAACCGGTGGAGGGGAGGGCGGCGGCCAAGGTGAGCGCGCAAGCTGTAGCAATGCTGTGTTTGGTCATGATGGTCTTTTAGTTGGTATTCTTGGTTGGTTTGGTGCCGGTCTTTTGGATCGGCGGCGGCTTCCTAGCAAGCCCTCTGCCACGCTGCAACAAGTTTTGTTAATAACTTTCGTGCCGGGGCGGGCGAAAAGCTCTGCTTCTCTGGGTGATGAATGCGCAGAATTTTGGGGAAGTTTTTTTGCTAAAAAACCGTGCGGCGATGACTGGTGCGCGGCCTGGCTCAAAAGGCGGTGCTTTTCTGGCCTGTGTGCAAAAAAATCGCCACCCGCAAACCGCGCCCGACCGGCGGCTGCTCAGCCCGGCCCGAGGAGGCCGGCGACTTCCTGCTGCACCTGGGCGATCTGGTCGAGGCGGAGCTGGGGGTCGGGGATGACGAAGACTTCGCCGGTCTTGGTGTGCTCGTAGATGCGGGTGAGCTGGCCCTCGGCGGTGCGCTGGCTCTGCACTTCCTTGAGCAGTTTTTTGCGCTCCAGCATGACGGCGAGGAGGTAGCAGACGTTTATTTTCTGCGGCTCGTCCGTGCTCATGTAAGTGCGGAGCAAGTCCTCGGCGGTCTGCTTCGCGAGCGCCTCGGGCGGGGCGGCGGGCGGGGTTTCAAACTTCGACCGCCAGAGCGAAAAGGGCTGGATGTTTTCGTTGCGTGCGGCGAAGGCGGCTTCGCTGAGGTCTTCGCGGCGGTAGCCGTCCTTGTCGTGGAAGAGGAGGGTGTAAAAGTGCTCGCCGTCCTGGAAGGCGGTGCCGGTGGCCGCGCATTGGTGGGCGCGGCTTTGGATGGACCATTCGGGTGTG
>JANXWQ010000065.1 GCA_025351065.1 Chthoniobacter sp.
GATCACCGCATCGCATGCCGCGAGGGCGCGGTCGGGGATGAGTTTCTGGAACCACGCATTGCGCAAGCGCATGAGTCGTTCGCCGCTCCAGCCGAGGCACTGCGCGAGCTTGGCGAGCAGTTCCGGCACGCGGATCTGGCGCGTGCAATCCGCGAGCGATTCATCCAGCCCGCGCAGCCCGCTGAGGCGCAGCCGCCGCCCGAGAAATGAATCCGGCCGCACGCGCCAGCCGGTGCAAAATGTGCCGAGCAGATTTTCCCGCCGGAGCAGCGCCGCCAGCTTCCCGGCGTGCTGCGTCCCGGGGTGGCACACGAGGGCTTTCACAGCCGCGCCGAGGCGCCGCCCACCGCAAACCGCCCCCGGCCGCGCGCCCTCGGTTTTTCCTCCATGATCTGCTCGACCTGCTGGACGATGGGCGACTCCTCGTCCTCGGAAAAGGCCCGCTGCGCCGCGAGGCACAGGCCGGCGCAGACGCTGATGTAGCCGCAGGAAGTCACCTGGCGGACGTTCCCCGTCATCACGTCATAAAAGCACGCCGCGCCGAGGAGAAAGCACATGAAATTACCCGAGCGCAGCGCCCCGAAGCCGACCACCAGCAGGTAGAGGGAAAGCGCCGTGCGGAAGCCCAGATACATGAAGCCGGTGACCGGGCCGACTTCGTAGATCACGCGCTCCCATTCGCCCTCAACTCCCGAGACGAACGCCCTGCGTTCCGTCGCCAGATTGCTGGAAAGGCCGACGCCCAGGCCCGTGACCGGCACCTTGCCGGCCCATTCGAAAGCGAGCATAAAGCCGCCGCCCACGCGATCCGTCATCACCTTGCTGCCGGTGGCGCCGGACTCCTCCTCGGAGCCCCAGCGATCCATGAACGCGGCCATGCCCTCCTTCATCACGCCGAAGGAAAGCAGCACGCTGATGGCCGCGACGATGCCGGCCCCCATCGCCATGACGGCGCCGACGCGCTTGCCCGTGACCAGGCTCCCCACGCCCGCGGCCGCCACGACCAGAAAGCACCCGAGCACGAGACTGCGGCTCGCGGAGACGCTCATCGCCATGAGCACCGAGATCGCGCCGCCCGCCAGCAGCCACGGCGGATAGAGCTTTTTCGTGAGCACGCCCCCGAGGGCAAACGCCGTGACGATGGCGAAATAATGGATTGGCCCGCTGATGAACGAAAAGGTGGCCGGCGGACGAATCTTGCCGAACGCGGAGCCGATCTGCGCGCCGCCCTTGAGCGTCGCCACGTTCAGCCAGTGATCCCCGCCGACCTCGAACTGGATGACCATGAGGATCGCCAGAAACGGCGCGAGATACAGCACCCACTTGCCCAGGGCCGTGATCTCCTTCCGCCCCACGATGGCCGGGACGACCCAGATCAGCGGCAGGTGCAGGACGAAAGTGCGGAGGCCAAACACCGCCACGGCCAGCGAGACATCGCCCGCCATCGTGTGGATGATCGCCTGGATGGAAATGAGACCCGTGATCGTCCAGAGAAAAGCCAGCCAGCCATTGAAAGGAAACACGCGCGCCTGGCCCGCAAAATAGTAAATCAGCAGCGCGACCGGATCGCGCATGAGCAGGAGCTGGATGGAAAATTGCGGCAGCACCCATTTCCGAATCGCGCCCTCGATGAGCCACAGGATGCAGTACAGCCACAGCGTGCGGCGCGCGAGCACCAGCGCGCCCGAGTCTTCGGCGGTCTGGCTGTTTTCGATCTGCGCAAGTACGGACATGGTCGCTCTTTTTGTAATGGCTCGAATCGGGGACTGCAACCCCGCATCCGTTTCCAGGGTTCACGCAACAAAAAAGAGCGAGGTGATCCTGCGAGCGACGGCCACCCTGTGGGATAGGCTTCCAGCCTGTCCCGGCTGCAAGACCGGCGGAGAAATTCTGAGCGCATCGTCCGTTCGCCGTCGGCGTACTGCATCACGCGCACGCCAACGTGGACTGTTCTTCTTGCTTTCCATCCCGGACAGGCTGGAAGCACTGTCCTACATGGCCGCACCCGCCGCCGGATTACTGAACGGTCGATGTGCCGCCACATTTTCCCCGCGAACACCCCGCGCCCCGCCGCCCGAATCCGAGATTGGAATTGCCCAGCCGCCGCCGACTCCACAACAGTCCGCGCCGCCACCCATGAACGAAGCCAGCACCCTGATAAAAAACCTGAAGACCGACTGCGCGCACTACCGCGGCGACCGCCCGTGCGCGCCGCACTCCCGCGCGGGCAAGCGGTGCCAGTGCGACGAATACCAGCGCGTCACGCGCCGGGGCGTCATCATCAAGCTCGGGGCCGCCGGCGATGTGCTGCGCACGACTCCGCTGCTCCGCGCGCTGCGCCCCGCCGAGACCGGCACGCAGATTCTCTGGGTCACGCATTCGCCCGAACTGATCCCCGACGGCACCTGCGAGGCCGTGCGCCCGAGCGCCGCCGTCCTCGCGCGATTGCAGAGTGGAAAATGGGATTTCTGCTGGAACCTCGACAAGGATCTCGAGGCGTGCGCGCTCGCCGCCATCACGCGCGCGGATGACCTCAAAGGCTTCACTTTGCAAAACGGAGTCCCCGTGCCCGTGGACGAGGCGGCGTGGCACAAATTCGCGACCGGCGTGGACGACGCCTACAGCCAGGCGAACCGCCTGAGCTACGTGGAGGAAATTTTCCAGATCGTCGGCCTGCCGTACGAGCGGCAGGATTACTGGCTGAAAGCGCCCGGAAAAAGCGCGCGCGCCCGCGCCGCCGAACTGCTGCCCGGCGCCGGCTGGGTCGGGCTGAACACCGGGGCGGGCCACCGCTGGCCCACGCGCCTGTGGCCGGAGAGCGCGTGGACGAAAGCCGCCGCCGACCTGCGCGCGCTCGGGCTGAAGCCCGTCCTGCTCGGCGGCCCCGAGGAAGTGGAACTCAACGGACGGCTCGCGCAATCCACCGGCTGCCCGTGGCTCGGCGTGCAGTCGCTCGATGTTTTTTACGCGATGATCGAGCGCTGCGCCTGCGTCGTCACCAGCGTCACGCAGGCGATGCACCTCGCCATCGGCGCGAAGGTGCCGCTCGTGCTGATGAACAACATTTTCAACCCGCACGAGTTTGAACTCTACGGCCGCGGCGAAGTCCTCGGCCCGCCGAAACCGTGCGACTGCTTCTACCAGGCCCAGTGCAAAACGGGGCGCAACTGCATGACGGAGATCCTGCCGGACACTGTCGTCGCCGCCGTGCAGCGCGCGACGAAGTAGGCGCGATTTTCCCTCTCACGCAAGCGAGCGCAGCAACAAGAAGCAGGACGGCCTGCCTCGGGTAGGGTGGGCGTCCCGCCCGCCGTGCGCCGCGTCCCGCGTCGCACCCGGCGGACGTCAGCTTGCGAACGAACTCCGCTCGACGCCCGGGCGTGTTCCGCGTGACGCG
>JANXWQ010000615.1 GCA_025351065.1 Chthoniobacter sp.
GCCGGAGAGCTACGATTTCCGGCTGACGGATGAATACATCGCTGCCGTGCGCGCGACGGGCGCGGAGCCGATCTACCGGCTCGGCGAAAGTATCGAGCACACGAGCGTGAAGCGGTTTGCGCACCCTCCGGCGGACATGGAAAAATGGACGGCGATCTGCCTCGGCATCATCCGGCATTACAACGAGGGTTGGGCCAGCGGATTTCATTACGGCATCCGCTATTGGGAGATTTGGAACGAGCCGGACAACCGGCCCGCGATGTGGAGCGGCTCGGACGACGACTATCTGCGGCTTTATCGCACGGCTGCGACGGCGATCAAAAAAGCCTTCCCCGCAGTGAAGGTGGGCGGCCCCGCGCTCGGGGCGAGCGGGAGTTTTGTGAAGGGTGAATTCCAGCCGACGAAGTTCGCGACGGACTTTCTCGCGATGTGCCGGCAGCACAATGTGCCGCTGAATTTCTTCTCCTGGCATTGCTACACCGCCGATCCCTCGGAATTGGTCGCCCGCGCCCGCGCCATCCGGCGGCTGTTGGATTCGGCGGGCTTCGACCTCACGGAGAGTCATCTCAACGAGTGGAACTACCTCCCCGGAAATTCGTGGAAGCCGCTGATGGGCAAAGCCACTCCGGGCGAGCGGCAGCGCGCTTGTGCGGAAATGGCGGGCGCCGGAGGTGCGGCGTTCATCGCCGCGTCGCTCATCGAGTTGCAAGACGTGCCACTGGATGTCGCGAATTTCTTCCACGGTGAACTCGGCAACTTCGGTATCTTCACGGAACAAGGCGAGCCGCAAAAAGCATGGCAGGCGCTGCGCGCGTTTCGCGGCGTGCTGGACACGCCTCGCCGCGTGGAGTCGCGCGGCGCGGTCGCTGGGAAACTCGCGATCACCGCCGGGAGCAGCGCGGACGGGCGCGAGGCGTCCATTCTTGTCAGCAATTTCTCCGACTCGCGCGAGGAGTTCTCGCTGCGCTGGAGCGGCTTTGCGTGGACGGGCGGCGTGACGGCGGAGGTTCGTGTGGTGGATGCAGGCAGCGATTTTCAAAATGCGCGCACCGAGACGCTGGCGAGTGACGGCGCTTCGTTGCGGCTGAAATTGAAAGCGCCCGCCGTGGCGCTGATCCGCCTCAAACCAAGCGCCGGAGCCGATGCGCGCTCCACGCTCTCGATTCACTCGCCGGCAAATCGGCTCGTCTTTCAACGCGACCAGTCAGGCCGCGCGACGATCCTCGTGGCCGGAAATTGCGCGTGGCCCGGCTCGAAGATCGAGGCGCGGCTGACCGATCTGGCGACAGGCACCGCACACGAATGGCACGCCGTCGGAGCCGTGCAGCCGGATTTCACCTATCGTGGAAGTCTTGCCGCTTCCGCCGGCTGGTATGCGCTCGAAGCCCGCGTGCATGGCGGAGAGCCGGCGGCCAGGGCTCGGGTCCAGCGCGTCGGAATCGGCGAGGTTTTCGTCGTCGTCGGCCACTCGGTCGCGCACGGCGGGCTGATCAATTTGCCCGGCGCGGAGGATGACCGCGTGAATACCATCGCGCTACCCGGCGGCGACCCGGACACGCAACGCCGCTACAAATCCAGCGGCGATCCGTCGCTCCTGCCGGAGATAGTCGGCAGGCATTTCGATGCCAACGTGCAGCCCGCGCCCGCAGGCAATGGCACCTACTTTTGGGCGGCCTTTGCCGAGCATGTCGCGCGGGCGCAAAACGTCCCGGTGCTGCTGCTGAATGCAGCCTTTGGCGGGACGAGCCTGGAGCATTGGGCAAAGTCCGCGCGCGGCGAAATGTTCGAGCATCCCTTTGTGAATGCCGCGGCGCGGATGCCCTACATCCGCCTCGAACACGCGCTTAAAAAATACTGCGCCGTCACGGGCCTGCGGGCGATTCTCGCCGACCAAGGGCAGAACGACTGGCCCGAGCGCGATGAGCAGAAAATCTTCGCGAACTACCAGGCTTGGATCGAGAGGGCGCGGCAGGACGCGGGGTTTCCAAATCTCGCCGTGGTCGTGAACCGCCAGTCGCCGCCGGACAGCTTCGGCCAAATTCGCCGCGTGCAGGAACGCGTCATCCGCGAGCACCCGCACTGCTTTGCTGGAGCCGACTACGACACGCTCGCAAAGGAAGACACCACGGACCGCGTGCATCTCAGCGAATCCGGCGAACGCAAAGCCGCAGGCCTGTGGGCCGAAGCGCTGAATGGTGAATTTTTCAAAGCCGCTGAGCCGCTCACGGCGAAACCATGAGGGGCAAAAGTAACCCTCGCTAAGGTCGTTCGCGCAGGTGGGAGCCAGCGAATCGGACTCTTTGATCAGCGGTTCTTGACACTTAGTTGAGGATGACTTTCACCCTGAGCCAGACATCGCACTCTCGCGCCAGCCGACACCTGCCGATCACTGACAGCGAGCGGCATACACAAGGACAGCGACGAAACGGGGACGTTGACGTGTCCCAGCCCGGACCAGATGCTCGCGCGTTCGAGGGGCTGAGCGACGACGAGCCAAAGGCCAACCCGGTCTATGCGGAGAAGCTGGTGCGGCTCGCGGCGGACTTGACGACGGCGAACGCGGACGCAGTCACGGCGCTCAACGCCCGTTTGCCCAACGCCACCACCACGGCGGCACCCCGCTCGCCGGAGCCGACGCTCAAGTTGAAACGCGATCTCGAGAAGAAAGTCCAGGACGCGCAACTCGCGATCGATAAGAAGCTTTTTGAGCGCTATTGGGGCCAGGCGGTTTTCGGCTACAGCGGGCCGACGCCGACGAGCGACGGCAAGTGGCTGGGCGTCTCGCCCCACTTATCCGACTACCCCGACGACGCCAAATAAGGGCGTGGGGTGGAGACGGTGGGGTGCGGGTGATATGTCCTTCCTGCGGCAGCGGCACGCCGCCAGTGCCGCTGGCTGCGGCCAATCAGGGATAGACCATGGTGACCTTCACGCTCGCACCGGGTTCCACTTTGACGATTTGCTCGGGAGCGTAGATGCGGCCGGTCGTGCTGGGATTGGGGTGGCTCTTGACGCGGTATTCGCCGGCGGGCATGCCGGCGAACTCATAGGTGCCGTCTGGCTTTACTTGGGCGCTCCCGCCCCAAGTGCCGATGCCGGAGCCTGCCTTGGGCTCGATCTCGACGAGGAGCGGGGCGTCCTCGAAGGTGGCGAGAGGCCGGCCGGATTTGTCCGTGACGGTCACTTGGACTTTGCCAGCGCGGTGGAGGATCAGCCGGACCACCACCGCGCCGCCGAGCGCCACCACCCCGGCCGCTGCGGCGCGCTCATCCTTTACGCGGACATTGGCGGGGACTTTGATCTTGGACCAATCGACACCGCCGGCATGGAAGAAAACGTCGAGCCGCGGCGGATCGACGGGCTGGCGGAACTGCGGCTGATCCGAGCCGAAGAAACTCTTGGGATTGTTATAGAGTTGATTCCAGCTCGCGGGCACCCAGACGGTGAAGCTCCAGTCAAAGTGCGCGTCGTCGCCCAGAAACGGCGTCTCCCCGGAGCCGTCGTGGATGAACAAATCGAGAGCGGGGGCGCGGATCGCGGCGAAAGCCGTGAGCGCTTCCGCGAAAGCGGCGTCGTCCCCGCGGTAGAGGAACTGCCATTCGCCGCCGCCGATCGGCGGGCCTTCCCACCAGCCGAGGCGCGATTTGAGATTGGCGACGGCGAGAGCGCCCGCCGGCCAACCGGCATCGGTCACGGGCTCGCCTTTGCCGGTCATAATGAGCGCGAAGGTTGCGCCGGGCTGCAACAGCATCGCGCACACGAAGATTTGGAGGAGACGAAAAGACGTTTTCATAATGGGGATTAGCCGCGCGCAAAAAAGCGCCGCGCACGCAGTTAAATGACGGGCGGCGGGGCGGGTTTCTTAGTCCACGAAGGGTGCCTGGGCCTTGGTACTCCGCGCCACGAAGCCGCGCCCTACGTCGGGTGCGGGTGCTCTACGGGATGCGGAGGGCTCGGCTTGTGCGGCGGGGCTGGCGGACGCGGAGGCGGGTTGGGAAGGTTTTTTGGGGGGGTGGCGTAGAAGGTTTCATCGTCGGGTTTTGGCATGCCCGGACGAGCGGCGGTGGCACGCGGCGGGATTGGCATTCCCGCGTCGTTCGCCCGGTGCATGAGGCCGCGGACACACTTCGCGCCGAGCAGGAGAATGAGGATGCCAAATATAAAGAAATTCGCGTGCTGGCGAACAACGACGGGCTGTTGAAATTGGAGGTCGCGGCGACCGACCATCCCGTGCTGCTTGAAGTAGAGGAAACGCATTGAACGCCTTCAGTTGCCGCGGCACAAAAGCCCCCGCTCCCATTGCAGCGGCGGGGCTCAGCAAGTAGCGCCCGGCCGAGCATGAGGGGAGCTTGAACGCCCCGCTGGGCCAGGTCGCCCGGTCACGGTTTACTGGTTAGGAATTTCAGCAGCTCGAAAGCTTTCTGCTCAGGCAGCGCTTCGAGCAGGCCGGGTGGCATCAACGATTGCGGGAGCTTTTGATGATCTTTGAGGTCGGCCTTGGCCACTACCACGGGTTCCGCCACGGAGCGCAGGCTAATGGCGGTGTCGGTTTCCTGCTCGATCAAGCCGGAGACGACCGTGCCGTCTTTCTTGGTGAGCATGTGGAGTTGGAAGTTGTCCCCGACCACGGCGTTGGGATCGACGATGTTTTCGACGAAATAATCGACGCCGTTGCGCCACGATCCGGCGAGGTCCGGTCCGGCTTGCCGTCCGCTGCCAGTGGCTTGATCGAGACGACATCCGCCTCCAGCAGTCCGTCAGTTTTTCGCGCCTCATTGGCCGTCGGCGTCTGCTGTTTCAGCTTCGCGCGCTGCCCTTCGACTCCACCGAGTTTCTCCCAAGTCACCGCGCCCGGCGTCGGCGCCAACTCCTCGATGAGCACGTCTTTCACCTGCACGATCGTGTTTCCGCCGCCATGCACTTGGATTCCGATCACCCCTTCGCCCGCGATTTCCGTCTCCTTCTCCTCATAGTCCACACCCTGCACGCCGTTGATCCATGTCTGGATGCTATGGCCCTCCGCTTTGATCACATAATCGTTCCAGTCCGAAAGCTTGAGCGCCGGCCGCAGCGTGACGATGTCCGTTTTCACCAAAAGCCGATCGCGGCGGCCTTCGTCGTAGATCCCGCCATACCAATCGGGCTCAGCGTAGTCGCATTGGTAACCGCACACCTCGTGGCCGGTGGGATTGCGATGGGTGCGAATCTGCACGCCCGAATTGATGAAGCCGGTCTTGGGATCGCCGGTCAGCTTGATCTTCAGGCGCAGGATGAAATTCGCATACGAAGCCTTGGTGCAAAGAAAGTCATTACAGGGGATTTTGGCCGTGCCATCGCCCGCCGTGAGGCAGCCATCCTGCACGCTCCAAAGCATCGGCGGAGGCGCTTCCCAGCCATCCAGCGTCTTGC
>JANXWQ010000172.1 GCA_025351065.1 Chthoniobacter sp.
GTGAGATCGACGCCTTCATTACTTTGCCGGTGCCGAAAATTCACATGAACACGCAGGTGTCCATGTCCATCAAGAACCAGTGGGGCTGCATCCAGGAGCCGACCGTGCGGCTGAAGCTGCATCCTTACTTCGCGGAGGTCATGTATGAGTTTAACCGCCGCCTGCCGCATGCTTACTCGATCATCGACGGACGTTATGGACTGAATCGGACGGGGCCGATGCTGGGTGATGTCGTGGATATGAACTTCGTGCTTGGTTCAAACGACTTGGTCGCCGCGGATCGGGTGTGCTGCCGGATCATGCAGATTGACGAGGCGCGGGTGAAGTATCTACAGCACTTCAAATCGCGCGGCTGGTGGAGTGAGTTTGAAGACATTCAGCTCAATGACGACATCGTCCGTTATCAAAAGGAACGGTTTTACCTCGTGCGCAAGTGGACGGACTACCCCGGACTGATCTGCTTTAACAACGCCTTCCTGGCCTGGCTCGGCTACCACTCGCCGCTGGCGGGCTTTGCCCACTGGCTGCTCTACCTTTTCCGCGAGCCGTTCTACGAATACGACAAGGAGAAGACCAAGCTGCGGAAGGAGTAACCTCATGGCCAACCTATCCAGTGTTATTCGGCACATCGTGATCGGGCTCGCGCGTAGAGTGGGTTCAAAGGTCACGGATGCGGAAACCGGCCGGGTGCTCGGGCGCGCGTTTCTTATCCCGTGGAAGGGCAGGATCGCTGTCATAGGTCTTGATGCCGAGGTGAAGCCGGTCTTTCTGCCGCAGCCGCGGCTGACTTTCTGGAAGCAGGAGCTGGGCTTTACCGAACACCCGCCCGCCGATTTCCCGCATGAAGCCAGTCCTCAACCTCCTCCTGACGCACCAGAAAAATAACGCCGTGGCGGCGATGGCGGACTGGTGGGCGGGGTGTGTCCCGCGCGAGAACATTGTCCTGGCCTACGGCGGCAGCCGCGAGGATTTCGAGGCGCTCGACTTCCCGGCGAAGCTGTTCATCGACGATCCACGGCTGCGCACGCGGGATCATCAGCGCGAGCGGCAGAGTTATGGCGCGGTCTTTCGCGCCGCCGCGGCCTGGATGCAGGGCCGCGATTACGGCCATGTCCACCTGGTCGAGTACGACCACCTGCCATTGATTCCCGACTTAAACCAGCAGCAACTCGACTTACTAACAACCGAAAGAGCGGATGTGCTCGGCTTTCACCTCCGCCGCGTCGAGGACACCAACTGCGCGCTCTATCTCAATCACGCTGCGGTGCCAGAGTTCTTTCCGTTTTGGCAAAAGATCACCTGCCGCGACGATCCGCATGTCGTGCTGAGCATGATGCCCACGGGCTCCTTCTGGACGCGCGCGGCTTTTGACGCCGTGGCGGCGGTGCCGGAGCCGCATCCCATGTACGTGGAGCTTTTTCCACCGACGCTGGCTCACCATCTCGGCTTTCGCCTGCGCGAATACGGCGCGCAGACCCGCTTTGTCCGCAACGTGGGCGACGGCCTGCCCGCGCTGGACGACGCGCGCCGCGCCGGGGCGTGGACCATCCATCCGGTAAAACACGCGTGGGTTGCGTGAGGGGTTCACACACCCGCCGCCTGCGCGCCGTTCGGGTGCAGGGCGCGGAGGGCGGAGTTGGAAAAGGCGACGGGCGCGGCGAGGGCCAAGGCGCGGCGCACGGTGGCCCGCGGAACCTTGATTTTATCGGCACTCGCGAGCGGCGGGTGCGTTTCCATGAGGCCCAAAGTCTGCACGCCGAGATACCACGGCAGGAAGCACGCGGCGCGCAGCCGCGCAGAGCGCAGCGCGGTGATGTAACGGTAGCCGTCGTCGAGATAAGCCGCCGCCTGCGCGCGCCAGTGGTCAAAGACGGGCTGCGCTTTGCCGGGCGTGTGGTCGAGCGGGGCGGGCGAGGTGCCGGCAGCGCGAAGTTCACTTTCGGGAAAGTAACAGCGCCCGGCGCGGAGGTCGGCGGGGGCGTCGCGGAGGATGTTCACGAGTTGGAGCCCTTTGCCAAAATTCGCACCGAGGCGGCGGAGGTCGGCAAGGCCGAGATCGGCGCAATTAGGCAGGTGATGCAGGCAGAGCCGCGTCCAGAATTCGCCCACGCAGCCCGCCACGAGGTACGTGTATTCCTCCAGGTCGGCGGCGCTTTGCAGCGCGATGACGTGGGTGCCGTCGCCGAAGCGTTCGAGATCGAGGGTCTGGCCGCGGATGATTTTCTCCAGCACGCCGATGATCTCGCCGCGGTCTTTTTGCTCCAGCAGGGCGAGCCACGCGAGGCAGTCGCCGAGGCAGGCGATGAGCGTATATTCGCCGTCGTGCGGCGAGGTGATTTCACGGCGTAATTCCTCGATGCCCTCGGGCTCGCCAGTGCGGATCATTTGCCAAAAAGCGGCGAGATGCCGGAGCCGCGCGGCGACCGGCACGGCGGTGCTGTCGGCGATGGTGTCGCTCGCGCGCGCCAGCAAATACGCCAGCCCGATGGGCGCGCGCAGCGGTGCGGGCAGCAGCCGGATGCTGAGGTAAAACGAACGGGACACGCTGGCGAGCAGCGGCCCGCCGAGGTCTGTGGTGTTGATCCGCGCGGAGGCCATGTGGGCGCGCATAGTGGCGCGGACTGCGGGAAAATCAATGAGGCGACGGACGCTATTTTGCCTCGACCGGACGGACGGCGATTTTGCCCTCGGCGAAGTTGCCCAGCCCGCTTTGCGCCGCGCCTTCCAGCCACGCGGCGCGTTTGCCGATGGGCGGAAGTTTCGCCTCTTTGCGCCAGCCTTCGATGAGCCGGAAGGCGTGCGCGTCGAGGGCCACGGGGTCTTTGCTCGCGTAGATCATGTGCCAGGAAAAGGCGTAGTTCGGATTGAACTGCGGCCCGCCGGCGTACTGCGGGCGCAGGGCATCCATGATGGTGAGGACGACTTTGGGGCCGAGGTTGGCGTCGGCGTACACGTCGGGGATGGCGTCGGCGCCGCCTTCGAGCTGGGTGAAGCGCCGCCAGTTGTCCACGTTGGGCACGGTCATATTGTAGAGCGCGCCGGCGACGCCGCAGCCGCTTTCGTCGGAGAGCACGGGGATGTTGATGATCTTGGTGACTTCGCGGCTGACCACGCTGGCGACATGGCTCGTGGAGCTGAGCTGGTCGGCGGCGGTCGCGCGTTTGCCGCTGCGCGCGCCGGGATCATGGAAAAGCAGATCGCCCCAGATGAGCTTGCCGAGCGTGGGTGCGGTGACGGATGCTTCGCGGTCGTAGCCGGTGACGGGCGCGATGCTGCGCACCTGGTAGCCGCCGCGCTGGGCGGTGAAACCCGCGGCGCGCAAATCGTCCGCATCGCGATCCCACACGATGACGTGCGTGGGCGGCACGCCAGCTTCCGCCAACCCGGCGACGACCGTCTCAACGATGCCGCGATGCGACGCAAAGTAACGCCCACCCGCCGCGCAAACCTTGATGCCCACATGATCCGCGGGCGAGACGAGCGAGCGCCACGCCCTGGCCAAATCCGGCTGCTGGGTGACGGCGAGCACCAGCGAATCGACCATGCGGCGGGTGACGGCGGGGTTTTCTTCGAGCTGGTCGAGTGCGAGCGCATCGTCCGTGGAATAAATGATGGAAGTCGCCGGCACCGACGCCGGGCTCTGCTGCTCAGCGGCGCGGAGCGGCGGGAAGAAGAGGAGCGCCGCGAGGGCGGCGAGGAAGCGAAACACGGCGCGACTATTGGAGGCGCGGCGCGGTCTGTCAAATGTGCGGGCCGCGCCGCAAACGCGCACTATTTTTCGCCCCGATCCCTAGCTCACCCCGAGCGAGCGGAGCAGCGTGCCGTCGATGCGTCCGGTGACTTCGAGGCCGCGCGTGTATTGGTAGGAGCGGATGGCCGCGCGGGTGCCGGGGCCGATGTCGCCGTCGATGCTGCCGCGGTAGTAGCCGCGCCGGGCGAGCGCGCGCTGCACATCCACCGTGAGGTCGTCGCTGGAGCTGCTGCTGTCGCGATAGCTGTAGCGGTAGGTCGTGCGCGGCGCGCTGCGGTAGTAAGTGCGCGTGGAGTATGAATCGTCGTCGTAATCCGACGTGCCGTAGGAGGAGCTGCCGTAGTAGGACGGCGTGCTGTAAAAGCCCGCACTGACCGACGGGCGGGAGTAATAGTAAGGCGAATAGCCGTAGCTACGGTAGCCGTGCCCGTAGCCATAGCTGGGGGCGCAGTAAGGCTGCACATAGACTGCGCGGCCACCGGATGAGTGGTGGTCATCGTGGTCGTGATGTTTGTCGTGGGTGAAGCCGGTCGCGGGCGCGGCGAAAAGGAACCCGGCTATGGCAGCGGTGCGGAGAGTGAGGAGATAGTTCATGACATTGATGGTTCGTAAACTGAGACGCAGGCGCGTCCCATTTTCTTCACGAAAACTTTGCCCCGTTTGCGCGGGGGGCAAGCGTTCATTTCGGCGCGGGCTCCGCGTCCGCGGCGGGCGCGAGGCTGAGTTCCGGGCTGTAGCGCCCGCGCAGTTTCCGCCGCCACCACGCTCCGCCTTCGCCGCTGCTGGTGAATTCATATTCGTACCACAGCGCGCGGACGTACTGCGGCGGATGCTGGGGAAAGGGATTCGTTTTCAACAGCCCAAGCACCTCCGACTCGCCCTGGAGCAGCCGCATCAGGAAGCTGCCGAACCACGGGTTGCGCTCGTAGCTGCCGAGCGCCGCGAACCACATCTGCCAGTCCAGCCGCGGCTGGTGCGGCGCGGCCAGCCGGGGCCGCGCGCGGAGGTCGCCGGGCTTCCACGGAAACTCGTACTCGCGCCACACGAGTCCGTCATTGCTCCCCTCGATGATGATCTCGGGCCGCTCCGTGGTCATCACCGCGAAAAGCCCGTAGCCATTGAAACTGCACAGCGGCGCGACCGGGTTCGGCCACGCGGCTCGCAAGCCGAAATCGCGCAGCAGCGGCGGCAGCGCCAGCAGCGCGCAAACCACCGCGCCCGCGGCGCACCCGCGCGTGAGCCACAGGCGCGGCGGCACCGGCCAGCGGACGCCCGGTGCCACGCGCTCGCGCAGGCGGCGCGGCCACGCGGCGTCGTCGAAAAGGAGCGCGCAGAGCGCGATGGTGAGCAGGTTGAAAAAGGCGTAGTTGCCCGTGGCGAGGATGACCGCCTGGAGCACGATGAGCGCCCACGCGCCGCCGTGCCGCCAGCGCCGCGGCGCGAAGATGAGGCAGGGCGCCACCAGCTCGATGGCGAATAGCACGAGCACCGCCCCGCGCAGCAGCCAGCGCGGCATTTGATGCACAAACCACGCGGGCCATAGCGGCAGCGGCTGCGTGGCAAAATGGAAGTCGAGCGCGGTCAGGCCGCGCCACGTTTCGTCGCCGCTCGCGAGCTTCACCACGCCGGATTCAAACATCAGCCGGAACAGCAGCCACCACAGCAGCCCGCGCGCGAAACGCGGCCGCGGCGAACGCTCCTCCCAGTCCGGCCGCAGGCGCCACGGCAGCGCAAAAACCGCGAGCAGCCCCGTCTCGAGCAGCAGGCCGTCCCATTGGAAATCGAGGAACGGACTGCTCACCGAAACCAGCGAAAGATACAGCGCCCACAGCGCCAGCGCGCACGCGCCGGGCGCGATCCCCGCGGCCATGACGAGCGCGACCGCCAGGCCGGCGAGGCACGTCCCGGTCAGCATGCTGTCGCTGGCGTTGAGCCAGAAAATCGAGGGCGCCTGCCAGACCACACCCGGCCCGAGTTGCGCGCGCGCCTTGGTCAAAAAAAGCGCCGCGGGCCAGATGCCGTGCGCGCCGATGAGCCCGCGCACCTGCGGCAGCAGCGAGGCAAACGCAAAGCAGAAAATCGCCGCCAGCGCCCGCGAAAAAAACCAGCGCGCGACGGCGAACGACGGCGGGAGTGGCTTGGGCACATACATGCAGGCCCACGGGAATCCGGGAAAACCGTGGTGAACGCAAGCCCGCGCGCGGCGGCGCTAGCCTTTGCCGAGAAAAAATCCGCGCTGCTTTTCGGTGATGGGTTTGGCGAGGCGTTCGAGGACGAGAAGCATGTCCTCCCAGACCTTGCGCTTTTCGGTGAGCGATTGATTTCGCAGCAGGTACGCCGGGTGGTACGTGGCCATGAGCGGGATGCCGTGGAAGTCGTGCCAGCGCCCACGCAGCTTCGCCATCGGTTCGACCGCGCCGAGCAGTCCTTCCATCGCCGTCGCGCCGAGGGCGACGAGCGCGCGCGGCTGGATGATGTCGATCTGCTGGCGCAAATAGGGCAGGCACGTCGCCATTTCGGCGGGCTTCGGCTTGCGGTTGCCGGACTCGCCGGGCGGCATGTCGGGGCGGCATTTGAGGACGTTGCCGATGTACACGTCGTCGCGGCTGAAGCCCATCGCCGCAATGATCTTGGTGAGCAATTGCCCCGCTTTGCCGACGAAGGGCTCGCCCTGCAAGTCCTCGTCCTCGCCCGGCGCTTCGCCCACGAACATCAGTTCGGCCTCGGGATGGCCGACGCCAAAGACCACCTGCGTGCGCGATTTCACGAGGTGCGGGCAAAGCGTGCAGGCAAGCACCGGCCCGCGCAGTGCGGCGAGGCGCACAGCTTTCGAGCCGTCCGGCGCGGGTGAAAGCGGACGCGCTTCCACGGCAGGCAATGGGCTGGGAACAGGCTCTGGCGCTTGCTTGGCGACGGTCGGCGTGTTTTCCAGGCGGGTGAGCGCGGAGGCGGAGGCGCGCAGCTCGACGCCCTGCTCACGGAGTTCGCTGAGGGTGGCGTGGACGTGGTCGAGGGCGGATTGAAATTCGGTCATGGCAGGTGGTCGGGCACGCCAGCTTCCACGAAATCGGCGGGCAGGGGCGACTGGAAATTCATCCGCGCGCCGGTGCGCGGATGGGTGAAGCCGAGCCGCCACGCGTGGAGCATCTGGCGGGCAAAGCCGGCGCGTTTGCCATACGCTTCGTCGCCGAGCAGCGGGTGGCCGAGGTGTTTGAGATGCACGCGAATCTGGTGGGTGCGGCCGGTGTGCAGCGTACATTCCACAAGCGTGCCTACGCCGATTTCGGCGAGCACGCGGTAGCTGGTTTTCGAGGCGCGGCCTTTTTCCAAAACGGTCATTTTTTTCCGGTGGATGGGATGCCGTCCGATCGCACCTTCGATCACACCGCTGGCTTGGCGGAATTTTCCCGAGGCGAGCGCGAGGTATATTTTTGTCACCTCGCGCCCGGCGAATTGCTTCGAGAGCGCCTGATGCGCGGCGTCGTTTTTTGCGGCGACGAGGCAGCCGCTCGTCTCCTTGTCGAGCCGGTGGACGATGCCGGGCCGCTGCTCGCCGCCGATGCCGGAGAGCGCGGGGCAGTGGTGCAGCAGCGCGTTGACGACGGTGCCCTGCCAGTGGCCGGCGGCCGGATGCACGACCATGCCGGCGGGTTTGTTGAGCACGATGAGGTCACCGTCTTCAAACAGCACGTCGAGCGCGATGGCCTCGCCCAGCGTGGCGCTCGGAGTTGGCGGCGGCTCAGCGAGCGCGACGGTGTCGCCGGCGCGCAGCCTTGTACTGGCTTTGGTTGCGCGCCCGTTGAGCAGAACGTGCCCGGCTTTGATCAAGTCCTGCAAACGCGACCGCGAGAGCGCGGTGGCCTGCGCGGCGAGGAAGTGATCGAGGCGCGCGCCCGCGTCCTCGGGCGTGGCGCGGTACTCGGCGGATATCATGAGCCGTCATCATGCGCGCGGCGCGCCAGGCGGCAAGAGCGCCCGCCAGATTTCCGCATCCGCGCACAGTTTGTCCTCGCATCTTCCGCCGCTCCGCGAAAACTTCCCGCACCACCCGCTCACTTGGATTCAATGGAAGAAATCGAAGAACCGATCATCCACCTCTGCCCCGACTGCGGGACGGAGATCGACGTGTCTGAGCAGGAGCCGCTTTCGACGGTGGTCTGCCCGGTGTGCGGCTCGTCATCGGCGGTCACGATGAAGATCGATCACTTCGAACTGGTGAGCGTGCTCGGGCGCGGCGGCATGGGCGTGGTCTATCGCGCGCAGGACACGTCCCTCGACCGCACGGTCGCGCTGAAGCTGCTGAAAAAAAGCGAGGACGCGAGCGACGAGCAGATCGCGCAGCTCGCCACGGAGGCGTCGATCACCGCGTCGATCAACCACCCGCACGTCGTGAAAGTTTTCACCACGGGGATGGATCACGGGCGTTTCTACATCGCCATGGAGCTGGTGGACAAAGGCACGCTCGACCACCTGATCGAGCTGCAGGGGCGGGTGGCGGAAAGCCAGGTGCTGGAGGTCGGCATCCAGATCGCGCAGGGACTGCGCGCGGCGCAGCAGGCGGGGTTGATTCATCGCGATGTGAAGCCGGGCAACATCCTTTTTGCCGACGCCCACACGGCGAAAATCGTG
Source organism: Chthoniobacter sp. (assembly GCA_025351065.1). Taxonomy (GTDB): domain Bacteria; phylum Verrucomicrobiota; class Verrucomicrobiia; order Chthoniobacterales; family Chthoniobacteraceae; genus Chthoniobacter. The sequence continues at coordinate 8,381 of JANXWQ010000172.1, forward strand.
GACTTTGGCCTGGCCATTTTCGCGGCGGACGAGGCGAGCGTGCGCGGGGAAGTCTGGGGCACGCCATACTACGTCGCGCCGGAAAAACTGGACAACAAGCCGGAGGATTTCCGCAGCGACATCTACTCGCTGGGCGGCACGCTTTTTCACGCGCTGGCGGGGCGTCCGCCGTTCGAGGCGGAGAATGCGTCGCTGGTCGCGCTGAAACATTTGAAAAGCCAGGCGGTGAGCCTCCAGGCCTTCGCGCCGTGGGTCTCGGGCTCCACGGCCTTTGTCATCAACCGCACGCTGAGCAAGGATCCCGACCAGCGCTACCAGAGCTACGACGAGCTGATCGAGCATCTCGAATACGCGCGCGCCGAGCTGCTCACGGCGAAGCCGAAGGAGGCGACGCGCGTGGTGCTCGAAAGCGAGGAGGAGAAAAAAGCGGTGGGCTGGCTGGTTTTCGCGATGATCGGGCTGATCGTCTTCGGCGGCATCGCGGCGATTGTCTTTCGCGACCGCCTTTTCAAAAGCGACGAGCCACCGCAGCTCGCGACCACGAAGCCCACGCCCGCGCCCGGCGCGCGGGTGCCGACCGGCATGTTTCCCGAGGCGCGCGCCAAGCTGCAGGAAGGCAACGCCGCCGCCGCGGCCAGCGCCTTTCGCGAAGCGGCCGCGCAGCCGAAGCTCGCGCCCGCGCAGCTCGCCTGGGCGAACCTGCTCGAAGGGCTCGCCGAGACCAGCGCGGGCCGACGCACGGAGGCCGATGCGGCGTTTGCGAAGATCACGGAGCGCGGCGTTTTTTCGACCAAGCCGGAGGACGAAAAACTGGTGCAGTTTCTCCTCGAAGCCGCGCGCCGCATGACCGGCCCCGCGCCGGTCGCCCCGCAGGCCGCGAGCGGGCTCGACAAGACGGGCCACGAGGCGCTCGCGCCGCTGCTCTACGGCGTGAAGGACTGGCAGCTCGGCAAGATCGACGACGCCGTGGCGCTGCTGCGGCAGTTCCGCCAGACCACGCCCGGCGGACGTGACCAGTGGATCGGGGAACTGAAGCCGATGGCCACCGATATGATCGAGGATTTCACGGCCTTCCAAATGGCGGCGGACCGTTTCACGGCGGCCAAAACGCCGGGCGAGCGGAAGGCCGCGTACGAGGCTTTGGAAAACGTGAAAGGCAAGCTCGCCGAGCGGGCGAAAGCGCTGACCGACAAGGCCGCGGGCCAGATGGCCGAGCAGGAAAAGCAGCGCGCGAAGCTGCTCGCCGAGGGCAAAATTCCCGACGGCACCTACAAGCTCATCAACAGCAAGAATGGCAGGGTGATCGACGTGGAAGGCCACTCGAAGGACGCCGGCGGCAAAGTCCACCTGTGGACCTACGGCGGCGCGCCCAACCAGCAATGGAACGTGACCGCGCTGGACGGCGGCTTTTGCCTCCTCACCGGCGTGGAAAGCGACAAGGCGCTGGAAGTGCCCAACGGCTCGCACGACGACGGCATGGCGCTCCGCCAGTGGGACGTGAACAAAAGCAACGCGCAGCGCTGGAAGATTGAAAAATCCGACGGCCCGTGGTTCAAGCTCACCGCCGAATGCAGCGGCAAGGCGCTCACCGGCGCGGGCAACATGGAGGCCGACGGCGGCACGCTGGTGCAGGCGGCCTACACCGGGGCCGAGGAGCAGCAGTGGAAATTTGAGGCGCCCTAGCGGCGCGCGACTTTCCGCTTTGCACCCGCCGCGGGCCGTCCTACTTTCCCGCGCTCACGCGTCCGTAGCTCAACTGGATAGAGCGCTGCCCTCCGAAGGCAGAGGTTGTGGGTTCGACCCCCGCCGGACGCAGAGGTTTCACGGCGGCGCGCACGGATCGGGCGCAGCACTTGGCGGAATGTTCGGGGGGCTTGCATCCGGCGGAGGCGGCGCGCACGTTGCGCGGCTGTGAGCGAAGACCCTGCCTCGACCTTCAAACTCCCGCCGGCCACGCGCTCGGCGGTGATCCTGATCGTGTTTTTTTTCAGCTGGTTCGCGCTGACGACGCTCTGGGTGCTGCACGATGCGCAGCGCATCCGCCGCGAACGGGAGCAGACCCGCGCGCTCAACGGCCAGGGCGGTGGCGAGATGGTGTGGCTGCCGCCGGGAAAATTCACGATGGGCGCGACGGACGGCGCACCCGACGAACTGCCTCTGCATGACGTGCGGGTGCGCGGTTTTTTCATGGACAAAACGGAGGTGACAAACGCGCAGTTTGCGAAGTTTGCGGAGGCGACGGGTTACGTGACTGCGGCGGAGCGCAGCACGCCGGAGCGGGCGCAGGCGGGGGCGCTGGTTTTTCTGCCGACGCTCGGGTGGCGCTTCGTGCCGGGCGCGTGCTGGCGGCAGCCGGCGGGGCCGGAATCGGACCTCGCGGGGCGGGAAAAATTTCCCGTGGTGCAGGTGAGCTGGGAGGACGCGGCGGCTTACGCGCAGTGGGCGGGGAAGCGGCTGCCGAGCGAGGCGGAGTGGGAGTACGCGGCGCGCGGCGGGATCATGCACGCGGCCTACATCTGGGGCACGGAACTGCGGCCGGGCGGACGCACGCCGGCGAACGTCACGCAGCCCGGTGAGCCTGCGGCGCTGATGGCCGCGGGAAATTTCGCGAACAACTACGGGCTCGCCGACATGGCGGGCAATGCGGCGGAGTGGTGCGCGGACTGGTATCGCGCGGACTACTATCAAAAGAGCGGCCACGCCGACCCGCCCGGCCCAACCGACAGCGCCGACCCCGACGAGCCCGGCGTGCCGAAGCGCGTGGCGCGCGGCGGCTCCTGGCTCAGCAGCGAGTCGAACGGCGCGGCCTACCGCCCCAGCGCGCGGATGAAAGCCGCGCCGACTTACGCGGCGTCCGACCTCGGCTTCCGCTGTGCGCGGAGCCAGGAGTGAGTGCGGAAGTTTTATTTTCAACGCAGAGACGCGGAGGCGCGGAGAGCGCAGAGATTTTGCCGAGGCCAAATCCGTCACAACTATGGGCCACCTCCGTCACCTGCCTCTGCGTCTTTGCGTCTTTGCGTTAAAAAAATAAAGCCGCGCGAATGGAACCGTTCCGCTTAAGTATTCACGCAGGAAACAATCCGTCACGCCGCCACTCCCACCCGCCTATGAAAACAAAACTGCATTCCCTGATCGCGCTCCTCGCGCTGAGCGCCGGTACTTTCGCCGCCGACTGGCAGGCGGATTACGCGCGGCTTTTGAAAAAATACGTGGCCGGCGGCGGCGTGAAATACGCGGAGTGGAAGGCCAGCGCCGAGGACGTGACGGCGCTGCAAGTCGTGGTGGACGGCATCGCCGCCGCGCCGGTCTCGACGGACAAATCCAAGGAGCAGCTCGCCTTGCACCTCAATGCCTACAATGCGTGGATCCTGCACGAGGCGGTGGCGAAGTATCCGACGAAAAGCGTGAAAGATGTGGCGTTCACTTTTTTCCTCGGCAACCGCATCACCGTCGCGGGGACGAAGATGAGCTTTAACCATCTCGAAAAGGAGATCATCCGCCCGCGCTTTGCCGAGCCGCGCGTCCACTTCGCGCTGAACTGCGCGAGCCGCTCCTGCCCGCCACTGCGCGCCGAACCCTACAGCGCGGCGAAGCTCGACGCGCAGCTCGACGACCAGGCGCGCACCTACGTGAACAGCGAGCACGGCGTGAAGCCGGAGGGCGACGGCGCGGCGCTGTCGAAGATTTTCGACTGGTACAAGGAGGACTTCGGCGGCGACGCGGCGGTGGCGGCGTTCTTGAAAAAATACCGCGCAGGCAAATCGGACTTTAAGAAAATCAGCTACCAGGAATACGACTGGGCACTGAACGAAACGAAGTAGATGCCGCGCCCCTTTTTCTCCCTCACCCTGCTCGCCGCCGCCCTGCTGACGGGCCGCGCGGCGGCGGGCTCGTACAAGATGCAGGGCTCGCCGGTCATCGCCCACGTCATGGTGTCCGCCGCGCCGGCGCTGGAGGCGCAGGGCATAAAAATCCGCGTGTGGGTGGAAGGCAGCGGCACGCTGGCGGCGGCGGTGATGGGCGAGGGACAGGTGGATTTCGCGCTGATGATGCGCCACCTGAACGCGACGGATCGCGCGCATTATCCGCAGCAGGAGATGAAGGAATTCATGATCGGCATGGAGGCCGTGGCGCTGATTGTGCCGCAGGATGTGTGGGAAAGCGGCGTCCACTCGCTGACCAAGGCGCAGGTGCTGGGCATCTACGAGGGCACGATCAAAAACTGGAAGGAAGTGGGCGGGGCCGACGCGACGATCAAGTTTTTCAACGCCGAGCGCGGGCGCGGCGTGTGGGAGCTGTTCGCGACGTGGCTCTACGGCGAGACGCGCAAGGCGCCGGTGGGGAAATTTCCCATCACCGTGGACGGCGAAGATGCGCGCAACACCGTGAGCTTCACCAAAGGCGGGCTCGGGCTGGCGCAGATCAACTGGATCGACAGCAAGACGATCTACGGCCTCGCGATCCAGGAGGACAGCGGCCCGGCGGTCGAGCCCACGGTCGGCAACGCGGCGGGCGGCCGGTATCCGCTGGCACGCCCGGCGATCATCGCCGTGGCGGAAACGCCGGTGGGCGAAAAGAAAAAGATCATCGACTTTCTGCTCGGGCCGGAGGGGCAGGAGATCGTGGGCAAAAGCGATCTCATCCCGCTGAAAGACCTGGCGCCGAAGTAGCGGGGCAGCGGGCGCGCGCTACTTCGGCTTCCCGAGTTCGGAGAGGTAGCGGAAAAGATCGCGCAGGTCTTCGCGGGAGAGCGGATCCGTGAGGCCGGCGGGCATGAAGCTGCCGAGGGGTTTCGTCTCCGCGATTTCCGCGGCGGCGAACTTCGTCTCCGCGCCGGTGGCGGGCTCGCGGATGGTGGTGGCGTCGGCGTTGCGGGCGACGATGTAGCCGAGCGCGGTGCGGCCGTCCTTCGCGGTGAGCTGCATGGCTTCGTAGCTTTCCTTGATCTCCCGCTGCGGCTCCAGCACCGCGCCGATGATGAAGTCCAGCGGCTGCCCGGAGCCGATGGCATCGAGCGGCGGGCCGA
>JANXWQ010000190.1 GCA_025351065.1 Chthoniobacter sp.
CGCGAGCACGTCGTCGCCCTTCGCGAAGAGCTGGAGCGACGCGATCAGCTCGATCTTCCGCCGGTTCACCTGATACGCGTAATCCACCCGCGCCTCCCGCTGCACCTCCGCCGCCTTCACCGCATACGCCAGCTTTCCCGCGCCCGCATACGCCCCGATTAGCCGCGCACCCGCCACCGCGCCGCCACCCCAAGTCACCTGCCGCAGCGCCCCATCCGGCTTCGCCGTCACCTCGATCCGCGCATCCGCAAAGAGCGCCGACGCCGTGTATTCCAGCCGCTTTGCCGCCGCCGAAAAAACCGGCGCGACCCGCTCCGCCGGCAGCGCCGCCAGCGCCCGCTCGCAGCCCACGCCAAAATCATACTGCTCCTCCGCCGGCTCATTGAGCGTGATTTCCAGTACCTGCCGCCCGCCCTCTTCTGCGAGCCGCCACGACTTCACATTCACCGCATCGAGCGAGAAAGGCGTGAGCCCCTTTTCCAAATAAACCGTGAACCGATCCTGCCGCGATCCCGGAAACGAAAACACAAACCGCGCGCCCGTTTGATCGAGACCGTTCATCACCGTCACCTGCGACTTGATCGCCGCCACCGCCGGCTCCGTCACCCGCGTCACCGCCACCGCAGCCAGCAGTTCCACCCGCACGCGATCCGTCGTCCCGACCGCCGCGGTCACGATGTTTTCCCCATCCGCCACACGCTCGATCACCCCGCCACCCGGCGCGATCTTCGCCCGCGTACGCGCGTCCGGCAGCGTCAGCGCCACCAGCGTCGCGCCCGTCCGCGGGATGCCCCACTCCAGCGCCTTCGCCCCGCGCGCCAGCGGGATTTCAAACGTCACCTCCACCATATGTCGCCCCGGCTTTTCCACGATGACCTCCGCGCCATCAAACGCCGCCGCCAGCCCATCAATCTTCAGCGCGCCAATCTGCACGTCCTTGAACGCCAGCGGCACCTTGACCCACGCCTCGTTGTAAGTCGTCACATCCAGCTTCCCCGTGAACGCCACCGACCGCTCGCCCACCACACCCTCATACCGCGCCGCGCTCAGCACATACGCCACCGCTGCCGGCTCCGCCACCGCGCCTGTCCGGTGCTTCTTCGCCGCCTCCCACAATTCCAAAAACCGTTCATACGGCAGGTAAAACTGATTCGGCTTCTGCCCCGCGATCGGCTTCGTCGCATCGTACGGCACGATCACCGTCTCGCTCGCGAAAGCCGCACCCGCCATCGCCAGCAAAAGCACCGCGCACATCGAAAGCGCGCGTCCCGCAAACTCCGGGGAGCACACGCGTCCCGCGTGTTGGTCGCGGCGTCCCGCCGCGACGGACTTCCGCAAACTCGCGAATACCGAGAATCTCCCGCCCCGGCAATGCACGTCACCGCAAGCGCGTTTTGGCGAGACGCCAAAACCAACACGCGAGACGCGCGTGCTCCCCGGAAGTGCCGCGCCGCACCCGTCCCCCACTGAGCGTTGAGCGTTCGCCGTTTTCACTCCAGCACCTCCTTCTTCCCCCGCGCGAAAACCAGCCGCGCCGCCATCCGCTGCAAGACCACCGACACCAGCCACCCCGCGAGCAGCGCATTGCAAATCGCCATCGTCCCCGCGCTCACCACGAGCGGGATAAAGGTCAGCCACAAAACCACCCAGCACGTTCATCGCCACGGGCTGCGCGGTCATTGCGGTGGGCGTGGTCTTGTGGAAAGAATTCCGTCCGGCGATCCCAGCCGGGCACCCGGACTCCCCTGCGCCGAAAATCGCCGCGGTGAAGCCAGAGCAGCCGGAACCGAAAACCGAAAATCCGAAGGTCGAACCCGCCGCTCCGAACACCGAACAGTACGGCCCGACCGCGACCCCCGAACAACTGGCTGCCGCCACACCAGCGGCCCCCGTCATGGAGAAAGGCCACGACCCCGTCGTCCCGGTGGCCCCTCCGCCCTCCGATCCCCCGGTCGCCGTCGCCGTGGTCAAAACGCCCCCAATCATCCCCCCGGGAACCACGCAGCTCAACCCGACGCAGACCACCATCACCGGTGGCCCGCGAACCATGCCGGTGACTCCGCTGATTTCGGGCACCCAGGTGGCGCCGCCGATTTCCACGCAGACGGAAGTCGAAACGCCACTCCTGCCCAATGACTGGAAATCCTTTGTCACCAACGGCGACAACCTCATGCGCCGCCGCCACACCGACGAAGCCATCGACGCCTACGCCGAGGCTCTGGAGGTCGCGCAGCAGAATCCGAAAAATGTCTTGCCCGTGGAATTTGGCCGCGTCTGCATGAGCCTCGGAGCCCTGCAAATCCAAAACGGCTCGCCCGCCGAAGCCCGCCGGACCTTGATCGAGGGCCGCCAGTTCCTCCTCAAAAACAAAGGCTCCGCCGGCACCATCGGCCAGATCGAGGAGATCCTGAAAAAACTCCCGCGCGACTGAAACGCATTGCGCTTGCCTGCCTCCGCCGGGCTGACTACCTACGCCGCAAATGGAATGGCACTACGTCAATGAGGGTCAGCAGGTCGGCCCAATCTCACAGGCCGAACTCGAAGACCTCCGCCGCACTGGAGTCGTCAAATACGATACCCTCGTGTGGCGCGACGGATGGGAAAACTGGCACCCGTTTTCCACCGTCGTGAAAACGTCTGCGGGCTCGGCCACGAGCCCGACCACTCGCGATTCCGCACCCTGCGCCGAGTGCCAGCAGGTCTTTGCCAAAAGCGAGATGGTCGCCTTTGAGCAGAACTACGTCTGCGCCGCCTGCAAGCCGGTCTTCTTTCAGAAAATGCTCGAAGGCATCGCGCCCGGTGCCGCCGGCACCGTCTGGCGCTCTGGTCGGCAGCTCGTCACTCTGCTCAACTCCACGCTGCCCGACCGCTGCGTGAAATGCAACGCGCCTGCCCCCGGCGGACGCATGAAACGCAAGCTCTCGTGGCACCACCCGGCTATCTATCTCACCATCTTTCTCGGCTTGCTGATTTACGTCATCCTCGCCGTCTCCGTGAGCAAGCGCGCCACGGTCATCGCCAGCCTGTGCGCCGTGCACCGTTCGCGACGCAAGCGCGACATCCTCATCTCATTGGCGCTGGTGATCTTCGGCCTCGTGGGGTTCGGCACCGGTATCGCCCATGAATCGGGCTGGATTGGGCTTGTCGGAGGCGTCGCGTTTTTCACCGGCCTGATCTACGCCATCGTGACCACTCGCGTGCTCGCCGCGAAAAGGATCGACAAAGAGCACGCTTGGATGACCGGCTGCTGCCCGGAATTTCTCGCCGACTTTCCCGAATGGCTCGGGCCTCGCTGACCGCGCGCGGCCGCCCCTCGCGCGGGTCTGGCATTCTGCGTAGCGCACGCTAACGTCCCCGCCCCTATGTCACTTTGGAACACCGCCCACCCCTGGCTGCGCGAACTCGTCTCCTACGAACCCGGCAAACCGATCGAGGACGTGGCCCGCGAGCTCGGTCTCAAGCCGGAGGAAATTATCAAACTCGCCTCCAACGAAAACCCGCTCGGCCCTTCGCCCAAGGCTCTCGCCGCCATGCGCGAGATGTTGGAGCGCTCCCACTTTTATCCCGATGGCGGCGGCTACTATCTGCGCGAGGCCATCGCCGCGAAGGTGGGGCTGAAACGCGAAAACGTGATCCTCGGCTGCGGCTCGAACGAGGTCATCGAGTTCATCGGCAAAGCCTTCCTCAATCCCGGCGATGAGATCGTCTGCGCCCGCCATGCCTTCGTCGTGTACAAACTCATGGCCACGCTTTTCGGCGCGACCACCATCGAGGTGCCCGACCCCAATTTCGCCCACGACCTCGACGGCATGCTCGCCGCCATCACCCCGCAGACGCGCGAAGTTTTCATCGCCAATCCGAACAATCCCACCGGCACGCTCCTCGCGCAGGACGCGATCGACCGCTTCATGGAAAAAGTGCCCGCGCATGTCGTCGTCGTCTTCGACGAGGCGTATTACGAGTTCCTCGAAAACCCGCCCGACACGCTCAAGTTCGTCCACGCAGGCCGCAACGTCGTCGTCCTCCGCACCTTCTCAAAAATCCAGGGCCTCGCCAATCTCCGCATCGGCTACGGCCTCGCGAAACCCGAACTCATCGACGTGCTCCAAAAAACGCGGCAGCCCTTCAATGCCAACGGCATCGCCCAAGCCGGCGCGCTCGCCGGCCTTTCCGACGACGACCACCAGCGCAAAACCCGCGAACTCACCATCGAAGGCCGCAACTTTTTGCAATGCGAGTTCGCCACGATGGGCCTCGAATTCGTCCCCAGCTTCGCCAATTTCGTCCTCGTCCGCGTCGGCGATGGCCGCGCCGTTTTCCAGGCCCTCATGCGCAAGGGAATCATCGTCCGCGACATGACCTCCTACGCCCTGCCCGAGTGGATCCGCGTCAGCATCGGCACCATGCCGCAAAACACCCGCTTCATCACCGAACTCCGCAAGTTCCCCGGTCTCGCCACCGCCGCGCGCTAGGAAATCCGCTCACGCCGGACGCGCGAGAAGTTCGCGGACGGCGGCGGCCTTGCCGTCGGGCGTGGTGTA
>JANXWQ010000218.1 GCA_025351065.1 Chthoniobacter sp.
CAACCGTCCGCTACCGACCCAAGGGGCCGCCGTGGCGTCGGCTTGCGCCGCATCGCTGGCGATGGAGTTTTCCACCACCCGGCGGCAAGTCCGGCACCGCCACGGACGGCGCAGATTGAGCAGCCCCATGGTCAGCCACGGGATCGCCCACAGGCCCACGGTGACGAGCGTGACGAGGAGCTGAAACATGTGATCCACCCTGCGGCGGTAAATCTGGCGGTCGCAGCGGCAGTAGGTGCAATGGCCGGTGGCGGTGACCCTGACAGTGTAAAAGGCGCGGTTCATAGATGCGTACCCTGCCTCGCATATGTGGCCTGCATTAGACGGCGATGTAACATTCTCCCGTCGGCCCGTCGCGGCTGGACACGCCTGCGGCCAGGCTTTATAGCCTGCGCTCCCGTTTGCCAAACCCCAGACCCACCTACTTATGAGATTCGCCAATCAAGTCGCCATCGTCACCGGAGCCGGCCGCGGCATCGGCCATGCCATCGCCCTGCGGCTAGCGAGCGAAGGCGCGCGCGTGGCCGTGGTCAGCCGCACGGAGCTGAACGCCGTCCGCACCGCCGACGAAATCAATGCCACCCACGCCGGGCTCGCCGTGGCCTACGCCGTGGATGTGGCGGATACCAAGGCGGTGAAGGCGCTTGCCGAGCGCGTGCTCGCGGATTTTTCCCGCGTGGACATCCTCGTAAACAACGCCGGGCTCACCCGCGACGGACTCTCGATGCGGATGAGCGAGGCGGACTGGGACGTGGTGGTGGATACAAATTTGAAGGGCGCGTTCAATTTCATCCAGGCCGTCGAGCGCCCGATGCTTAAGCAGCGGAGCGGGCGGATCATCAATATCGCCAGCGTCGCCGGGATCATGGGCAATGCGGGCCAGGCGAATTACGCGGCCAGCAAGGCGGGGCTGATCGGGCTGACGAAAGTAATCGCGCGCGAGTTGGCCAGCCGCGGCATAACGTGCAACGCGGTCGCGCCCGGATTCATCGCCACGGACATGACGAGCGGGCTGCCGGAGGAGTTGAAAAGCGGCGTGGTAACGCAGATTCCGCTGGGCAAATTCGGCGAGCCGGAGGACATCGCGAGCGCGGTGGCTTTCCTCGCGAGCGGCGAGGCGAAATACATTACGGGGCAGGTCTTGACCGTGGATGGCGGGATGGTGATGTGAGGCCGCTATGCGCTGGCAATACATCACTGATCTGATCCACAGCGGAGGATTTTTCAGCATGTCAATTGATCGCGGCAAACTCGAAAGCCTGCTTGCAGAACGCAGCACGGAAGGTTTGGAACTTGTCTCGGTGATCCCGAATTTGGGATACCGTGGGGGAATGAGCAGCGTGCTCCTGATTTTCAAACGCCCGCTATAACCATGTTGCTATATCTTCTTCGCCACGCCGACGCCGACACGCCCGCGCCGAGTGATGAAGCGCGCGCGCTTTCCGACAAGGGCAAGGCGCAGGCGGAAAAGGTCGCGCGGTTTTGCGAAGCGCACGAGATGCACCTCTCGCTCGTGCTGACGAGCCCCGTCCGGCGGGCGCATGAGACGGCGCAGATCGTGGTGGCAAAGATGCGCGCGGAGCTGCTCATCGCGCCGTGGCTCGCGTGCGGGATGCACCCGGCGTCGGCGCTGGAGGAGCTGGGCGCCTACCGCAGCCAGGGCAGCGTGATGCTCATCGGCCACGAGCCGGATTTCAGCCAGCTCGCCGCGCACCTCCTCGGCGTGGCGAGCAACACCGCGCTGCATGTGCGCAAGGCCTCGCTCATGCTCATCGAACTCGATTTCTTCCGCGCCGGCGCGGGGCGTCTGCAATTTTCCCTGCCATGCAAACTGATGTAATCCGCCCGGCGGATTTCGCCGCCCAGGCCGCGCAGTTCATCCTCCAGCACGCCCGCACTGCCATCGCCGAGCGCGGCCTTTTCCGCCTCGCGCTGAGCGGTGGAAACACCCCGCGCGCCGTGCATGCGCAGCTCGCCCGGCTCGGCGCGGATCTCGCTTGGAACCGAGTGCAGATCACCTTCGGCGACGAGCGCTGCGTGCCGCCGGAGCACACGGACAGCAACTTCCGCATGGCCCGCGAGACCCTGCTCGACGTGGTGCCGATGCCCGCCGGCAACGTCTTCCGCATCCGCGGGGAAATCGACCCCGCCACCGCCGCGCAGGAGTACGAAGACAAGCTCGCCGCCGTCGCCGCGCGCTTTGGCGAGCCGCGCTACGTCCACGATCTCGTCCTCCTCGGCCTCGGCGAAGATGGCCATACCGCCTCGCTTTTTCCCGGCTCCCCCGCGCTCGATGAAGCCGTGCGCAACGTCATCCCCGCCACCGGCCCCAAGCCGCCGCCCCAGCGCATCACCATGACTTTTCCGCTGCTCAACGCCGCGCGCCACGTCGCCTTCCTCGTCACCGGCGCGGACAAGCACGCTCTCGTCGAGGAAATCACTAGCGGCTCCACCGCCTACCCTGCCGGGCGCGTTCACGCCGAAGCGGTGACGTGGATCGTCGGCTGAAGCGCGGAGTGGCGCGGACGCCCTCGTCCGCGTTTGTCCGGCGGAC
>JANXWQ010000623.1 GCA_025351065.1 Chthoniobacter sp.
GCGCGCCAACCCTCGGCAGGCAAGGATGCCCGCCGCACTCCGACAGGCAGGATGCCTGTCCCACAACCTGCCGCCGCCCATCCCATCCTCGTCGATCACTTCCTCGAAGACGCCACGGAGGTGGACGTGGACTGCATCAGCGATGGCGAGACCGTGGTCATCGGCGCCATCATGGAGCACATCGAGGAAGCCGGCATCCACAGCGGCGATAGCTCGTGCGTCATCCCGCCGTTTTCGCTCAGCGAAAAAGTGAAAGCGGAGATCACCGACGCCACGAAGAAAATGGCGCGCGCGCTGGACGTGCGCGGGCTGATGAACGTGCAGTTCGCCGTGCAGAACGAGACCGTCTATGTGCTCGAAGTGAACCCGCGCGCCTCGCGCACCGCGCCGTTTGTTTCCAAGGCCATCGGCGTGGCGCTGCCGAAACTGGCGGCGAAAATCATGGTCGGGAAAACTTTGCGCGAGCTGGGTTTCACGCAGGAAATCGTGCCGCCGCATTTCTCGGTGAAGGAGGCGGTGTTCCCGTTCATCCGCTTTCCCGGCATCGACATCGTGCTCGGGCCGGAGATGAAATCGACCGGCGAAGTCATGGGCATCGACGCGAACCTCGGCCTCGCTTTCGCCAAGGCGCAGATGGCCGCGCAGCCCGCGCTGCCGAAGGGCGGCAACATCTTCATCAGCGTCTCCGATGCGGAGAAAAAGAAAGTCGCCGCCATTGCCCAGGGCTTTGTGGAGCTGGGTTTCACGGTCTTCGCCACCAGCGGCACCGCCGCCGCGCTCAAGGCCGCGAACGTTCCTTCGACGAAACTTTTCAAACTCAACGAAGGCCGGCCCAACGCGCTCGACATGGTGAAAAACGGCGAGCTGGCGATGATCGTGAATACGCCCAGCGGCAAGGTCGCCCGCGAGGACGAAATCAAAATCCGCAGCACCGCGACCGCCAACCGCATCCCCGTTTTCACCACCCTCCGCGGCGCGCGCGCCGCGCTCGAGGGCATCCGCGCGCTGCGCGAGCACGGGCTGAGCGTGAAGACGCTGCAGGAGTGGCACGAGGGGTAAAAGCCGGGTTCGGGCCGTGACGTGATCGTCACAATGTTCACCGACACGTAACGCACGGTTTTCGCGCGGCCGTGTTTAGATACCGGGTATGAAAACCACAGATCACACATCTGCACGGATCAACGCACCGAAATCACCCACGGCCCGCTGGTATCGCGTGTTGTCAGTTCTGACCGCAGTCCTCGCCCTCGGCGCAGCCGCTTGGCTGGCACTCGGCAACTTCGGCCTCGAAGGCTTCGTGGAAGCCTTCACCAAGCACGCTTCGCCCGTGCTGAACGTGCTGGCCGCGCTGTCTGTGGCCGCCGTCATCGCGGAAGGTGTGCGCACCTCGCCCGGCCTGCGGCGCAAGCAGGCGCGCTCCCTGCGCGTGACCCAGCGGCTGCAGCCCGGCTCGCGTACGGCGCGGGCCTGAGCGTCCGGCAGAAAAAAAATCCACCTCCGAGTGGCCGACGGCCCGCCGAGCGGCGCGGGTTTTTTTTGTCTGGAGGGAAAGGCTAAGTTTTTCGCTTTCGCCGCGGTCAGCGTTCCGTCATCACTCACCCACTATGAAACTCCTCCCCGCCCTCGCCCTGGCCGCCGCGTTCACTTTCACCCCGCCCGTCCGCGCCGCCGATGGCGTGACCTACGAGGCCAAGGCCGGGCCGGGCAAAGGCAAGCACATCGTCCTGCTCGCGGGCGACGAGGAATACCGCAGCGAGGAGGCGCTGCCGCAGCTCGCGAAAATCCTGAGCCAGCGGCACGGCTTCAAATGCACGGTGCTTTTTTCCATCAACAAAACGACCGGCGAGATCGACCCGAACACGGGCGACAACGAGCCGGGAATCGAGGCGCTGGATTCCGCGGATCTGTGCATCACCTCGCTGCGCTTCCGCCACTGGCCGGACGAGCAGATGAAGCATTTCACCGACTTCCTCGCGGCCGGGAAGCCGTTCATCGGCCTGCGCACGAGCACGCATGCCTTTAACGACTTGAAAGGGGATTACGCAAAATTCAATTGGGGCAACGCCGGCGGATTCGGCAAGGCCGTGTTTGGCGAGACGTGGGTGAGCCACTGGGGTTCGCACAAAAGGGAAGCGACCAGGGGAATCATCGAGGAGTCGGCGAAAAACGATCCGCTGCTGCACGGGGTGACGGATATTTTTGTGACCACCGATGTCTATGAAGCCAACCCGCCCGCCGATGCGAAAATCCTCGTCCGTGGCCAGGTGGTGAAAGGCATGACGGCGGACACCGAGCCGGCGGATTACAAAAAAAAACGCAGCGGCGGCAAGGAGGAGCAGGGCGTGAATGACCCCATGATGCCGGTCGTATGGACGCGCATTTACAACGGCGAAAACGGCAAGGGCAACAAGGTGCTCTGCACCACGATGGGCGCAGCGAGCGACCTGCCGAACGAAGGGCTGCGCCGCCTGCTCGTGAACGGCGCCTACTGGGCCACCGGCCTCGAAGTGCCGGCGAAGGCGGACGTGACCGTGGTCGGCGATTTTCAGCCGTCGATGTACGGCTTCGGCGGTTTCATCAAAGGCGTGAAGCCCGAGGCGCACGCGCTGAAATAGCGGCGCGTCCGGCGTGGTTTTCGGGCAAGGCGCGCGCATTTTCACCCGGCGCCGTTTTCCGATTTTACAACCCCAAACCCGTGGCCTAATTTTCGCCCGCCATGCGCCCTCCACGCCGCCAAATCCAGCCGTTCATCCGGCGTTGGGCGGCGGGGCGTCCCTCGGTCACCGCGCTGCTCATCGCGCTGAGCGTGGGGGCCTACGCGGCGCAGATGATCGCGGAACTTTTCCTCGGCGACGCTCGGTTTTTCCATCGCTGGCTGGCTCTCGACAGCGCGGGCATCGCCAGCGCGGAATACTGGAAATTCCTGACCTTCCCGCTGCTCCACGACGACCCGCTGCATCTGCTTGGCAACATGCTGCTGCTCTTCTTCGCCGGACGCGAAGTTGAGCCCATCGTCGGGCGGCGGCACTTTCTCGCCCTCTTTTTCGGCGGCACGCTGCTCGGCGGCGTGGCCCACTGGCTGGTCATGCCGGGGGAGCAACTCACTGGCGTGACCGCGGGCGTGATGGCGGTGTTCGTGGCTTTCACCACGATCCTGCCCGAACTCGAAATCGTGGTGCATCTCTTCTTCGTGCTGCCGCTGCGGCTGCGCGCAAAATATCTCGCCCTCGCCCTGCTCGGCGTGAGCGCGGTCTGCTGGCTGACGCAGACCGCGCCGCAAATCGGCCCCGCCGGCATGGTCGTCGCGGGCGGCTTCGCGTGGGCCTACGTGAAGCAGCTCGGCTTCGGCAACCCGCTCGCCATCCAGCGCTACATCTTCGCGAAACGGCAGCGCGTCACGCGCCTCGAGCGCATGAGCCCGGAGCAGTTCATCCGCGCGGAGATCGATCCGATTTTGGAAAAAATCTCAGCGCACGGCCTCGGCAGCCTCAGCCGCGCGGAGCGGAAAATCCTAGCGCAAGGCCGCGAAAAAATCGCCAGCCGCCCGGCGCGGAAGTAAGGCGGCAGGCCGTTCGGCGGCTGGCCGGGGCGAAAAAAGGACGCCGTTATTCTGCGCGCAGCCATTGGTTCCGTCTGCCCAAACCGTCCCCTGCGGCGACGCCTTGGAAAACCCGTTGTGAGCGGCGCGGGTTTGCGTAGTCTCCACGCCCTTTTTCCACATGACGAACCAACCTTTGCCCGGACAACGATGGGTCAGCGACAGCGAGCCGGAGCTTGGGCTCGGGATCATTCTCAAGGCGGAGTTTGGCCGCGTCGAAGTGTTGTTTCCGGCGGCGAGTGAGCGGCGGCAGTACGCGCTGAAATCCGCGCCGCTGCGGCGGGTGGAGTTCAAGGTGGGCGACCGGATCAAGCTGCATGACGGGCGGCAGGTCGTGGTGGAAACGGTGGAGCCGCGCGCGGGAATGCTGATCTATGGCGGTGGCGGGCTGGAGATCACGGAGGCGGAGCTTTCGGACAAGATCAGCTTTTCCAAACCGGAGGACCGGCTGCTCGGCGGGCAGGTGGATGATTTGGCGGCGTTCGATCTGCGCGTGGAGGCGCTGCGGCGGCGCTGCGAAAATCGGCAATCGCCGGTGCGTGGCTTTGTCGGCGGGCGCGTGTCGCTGATTCCGCATCAGATGTTCATCGCGGGCGAAGTCACTGCGCGCCTCGCGCCGCGGGTGCTGCTGGCGGATGAGGTCGGGCTCGGCAAGACGATCGAGGCGGGGCTGATTTTGCACCGGCTGCATCTCACCGGACGGGCCGAGCGTGTGCTGATCCTGGTGCCGGAGCCGCTGATTCACCAGTGGTTCGTGGAGCTGCTGCGACGGTTCAATCTGTTGTTCAGCATCTTCGACGAGGAGCGCTGCGCGGCGATTGAGAAGCTGGATGCGGAGGAGAATCCGTTCCTCGACAGCCAGCTCGTGCTTTGCAGCGTGGAACTGCTGGCGCAAAACCTCGGGCGCGCGGCGCAGGTGCTGGCGGCGGGGTGGGACTTGCTGGTGGTGGATGAGGCGCATCATCTGGAATGGAGCGCCGCCGAGCCGAGCCCGCAGTATCAGCTCGTGGCCGCGCTGGCGGCGGCCACGCCGGGCCTGCTGCTGCTCACGGCGACGCCGCAGCAGCTCGGCGTGGAAGGACATTTCGCCCGGCTGCGGCTGCTCGATCCCGACCGCTACGCCGACCTCGCGGAGTTTTTGCGCGAAGCGGAGCACTACGAGGAGGTGGCGAAAGCGGTGGATCGTCTGCTCGCGGGCAAGCCGCTGAGCAAGGCGGAGTCGGCTCTTTTCGCCGCGAAGTCCCCGCGCATCCGCGCACGCTGCGAGGCGCTGACGGCGGGCGATGCTGGGGCGCGGGAAAGTCTCGTCGCCGATCTGCTCGACGCTTTCGGCACGGGACGCGTGATGTTTCGCAACACGCGCGCCGCGCTGTCCGGTTTTCCGCAAAGACGTGCGCTGCTCGTGCCACTCGCCGGCGCGGAGGGGGAGGCGAAAACGAAGTGGCTGGTGGAGCTGTTGAAAAAGCTGGGCGAGGAAAAAGTCCTGCTCATCTGCAAAACGCGGGTGCTCGCGGAGCAAGTCAGCGCGGGCCTCCAGCGGCAGCTCAATGTGAAGTGCGCGGTCTTTCACGAGGGGCTCTCGCTGCTCCAGCGGGATCGCCACGCGGCGTATTTTTCGGAGGCGGACGGGGCGCGGATTCTCATCTGCTCGGAGATCGGGAGCGAGGGGCGGAACTTTCAATTCGCGCATCATCTTGTGCTTTTTGATCTGCCGGAAAACCCGGAACTCGTGGAGCAGCGCATCGGGCGGCTCGACCGCATTGGCCAAACGGCGCTCATTCAAATCCATGTGCCCTACCTCACCGGGAGCGCCTCCGAAGTGCTGGCGCGTTGGTACCACGAAGGGCTGAACGCGTTTGAAAAAAACCTGCACGGCGCAGCCGAGATCGCCGGCACGCTCGGCGCGGAACTGACGCGGCTGATGCAGAGTTTCGACGCGCGCAAACTGACGGCGTTTCTCGAAAAGACGCGCGAATGCCGCGCGGGCGTCGCGCGGAAACTCGAGCGCGGGCACGACCGGCTGCTCGAACTGAACTCGTGCCGCGCGGAAAAAGCCGCCGTCGCGCTCGACGGCATCCGCGCGCTGGATGGCGACGGCGAGACCGAGGATTTTGCGCTCCGGCTTTTCGAGCAGCTCGGCATGCACATCGAGGAGCTGGGCAGCCGCACGTATCTTTTCCGGCCCGATGCGCTGCGCACCGACGCGCTGCCGTCGCTCCCCGCGGAAGGCCAGTCCATGACCTTTGACCGCACGCGCGCGCTCAGCCGCGAAGACCTGGGTTTTCTCACCTGGGATCATCCGCTCATCCGTGGCGCGCTCGACGGGCTGCTTGGCAGCGAAGCGGGCAACACGGCCTTCGGTGCGTGGCGCGATGGCGGTCGCGAAACGATCCTGCTGGAGGCGTGCTTCGTCGCCGAATGTGTCGCGCCGGTCGCGCTGCACGCGGACCGCTTTTTGCCGATGACGCCGGTGCGCGTCGTGGTTGATCACACCTGCGCGGACATGAGCGACGATGCGGAGGTCGCAGCCGCGAAGTTGGAGAAAGGTGATGTTTTCAAGCTGCTCGATCGCGGCGCGGTAAAAAAGAAGCTGCTCCCGGCGATGCTGGAAAAGGCCCGGCAGGTCGCTGCCGAGCGGCTCGAAAAAGTCGTGGCGGCGGCAGTGGAAAAGATGAGCGGCCAGCTCAGCCACGAGGTGCAGCGCCTGCGCGATCTCGCGGAAATCAACGACCACGTCCGGCCCGCGGAAATCGCGGCGACAGTGCAGCAGCAGACCGATTTGCTCACCGCGCTCGCGTCCGCGCATCTCCGGCTGGATGCGGTGCGGCTGATCCTGCGGATGCCATAAAGGACTCATCAGCACTCCGAGGAGCGCGTCGGCGCTGGCATGCGAATAGCTAAACTGGAGCGGCATGACCTCACTGCACGCCCTCAAAATCAAAATCTTCGCCGACGGTGCCGACAAGGCGGGGATGCTCGACCTCTACGCCAACCCGCTCATCCAAGGGATGACGACGAACCCGACGCTGATGAAAAGGGCGGGCATCTCGGATTATGAGGCGTTTGCGAAGGACGTGCTGCAGACCGTGAAGTCGAAACCGATTTCCTTCGAGGTGTTTGCCGACGATTTCAAAGAAATGCGGCGGCAGGCGCTGCGCATGCGCGACTGGCAGGAAAATGTGTACGTGAAAATCCCGGTGCTGAGCCCGGCGGGTGAGTCGGCGATGGGGCTGATCCGCGATCTCGCGCAGGATGGGGTGCGGCTGAATGTGACGGCGATTTTGTCCGAGCGGCAGATCGAGCAGGTGGCCGGGGCGCTGGTGGCGGAGGTGCCGTCGGTGGTGTCGATTTTTGCGTGGCGCATCGCCGATACCGGGCGCGACCCGATGCCGATCGTGCGGGCGAGC
>JANXWQ010000259.1 GCA_025351065.1 Chthoniobacter sp.
TGCTCGTGACGCCCGGCCTGAGCAAGACGGGGCTGCTGCGCGAAATCCTCTCCGAGCTGAATCTCGCGCTGCCCGTCGGCGTCGCGCGCGTGCAGGATCTCGTGAGGCAGCTCAGCAACCACATCATCGAGCTGCACGAGCAGGGCCAGCGGCTCGTCATCATCATTGACGAAAGCCATCTCCTCTCCGCGGACTGCCTGCACATCGTGCGGACGATCAGCAACATCGAGACCCCGCTGCTCAAGCTCACCACCTGCCTGCTCTTCGGCGAAGCGCGCCTCGCCGACCGGCTCGACCACCCGAGCTACGAATCGCTCCGCAACCGCATCTACATGCGCAGCGCGCTCCAGCCGCTCACGCCCGAAGACGCGGCCCAGTACACCCGCTACCGTCTGATGACCGCCGGCCGGCTCGACGACCTTTTCACCGACGCCGCGCTCGCCGCGCTGCACCAGCACGCCGCGGGCATCTGCCGCTCGATAAACAAGCTCGCGATGCTCAGCATGATCGAAGGCGCCACGCGGCAAAGCGCGCTCATCGACGAGGAAATCGTCAACGCCGCCGCGCGCCGGATGTGATGAACGGCGGCGCACCACGCGGGACTGGCGGGCGCACGAAAACCGATCTCCGCAGCGGCCGGCTTTCGGCGATGGATCAACCCGCGGCGGGCAAAACGCAGCGCGCGACCACGGACGCGGAGCAGGATTTTTTGCTCGGCGAAAACGCGCCGCCGTCCGCACCGGGAGAAATTCCCGTTACGCGAAAAGCGCCGTGACCGGCTTCGCTTTCACCAGCTCGCGCGGCTGGTTGAGGTGGTTGTAAACGATCGTGTCGGGATCAATTCCACACGCGTGGTAGATGAGCGCGAGCAGCTCGGTGGGATGCACGGGATCTGATTTCGGGCTGGAGCCGGTAGCGTCGCTTTCGCCGTGGACGTAGCCGCGCTTGATGCCCGCGCCGGCCACGCACGCGGTGTAACAGTACGGCCAGTGGTCGCGTCCGTCCGCGCTGTTCACATTGCCGCTGGTGCTCACGCCGCGCTCCGGCGTGCGGCCAAATTCGCCGAGCGCCACGACCAGCGTTTCGTCGAGCAAGCCGCGCTGATCGAGATCGTCGATGAACGTGCTAAAGCCCGCATCGAGCATCGGCCCGGCCTGGTTCTTGATGCGGTTAGTGAGGTCGGCGTGCGTGTCCCAGGAATGGTTGTCGGAGTTCGCGACCTTCGGCCAGATGACCTCCACCACGCGCGTCCCTGCTTCCACCAGCCGTCGCGCGAGCAGCAGGCTTTGGCCAAACGTGTTCAAGCCATAGCTCGCGCGCATCTTTTCCGTCTCGCGGTCGATGGCGAAAGCGTCGCGCGCCTTGCCGCTCGTGATGAGGTCGAGCGCCTTCCCGTAGTATTCGTCGAGATGGTAATTCTCCACCGCCTTGTCGATGTCCGGCATGGTTTGCTCGATGGACTGCCGCAGCGACGCGCGCCTTTTCAGCCGCATCGCAAAAACATCGGGCCGCAGGTTCAGGTCATCCACGCGGATGCGATTCATTTTCGTCATGTCCATGTCATCGCCGTCGGGAAAAAGCGTGTACGGATCAAAACCCTTGCCGAGAAAACCCGCCGTGCCGCCCTTGCCGACGACGTTACTTTCCTGCAAAGGCCGCGGCAGCATGACAAACGGCAGCATCGGCTCCGTCGGCGGTTTCAGCCGGATGATGTTCGCGCCGAAGTTCGGATAATCCTTCGGGCTCGGCGGCTCGAGCTGGCCGCTCGGCGAGACCTTGTCCGTCGTGTAGCCCGTCATGATTTGGTAAATCGCCGCCGTATGATTGAAGAGCCCGTTCGGCGTGTAGCTCATCGAGCGCACCATCGTCAGCTTGTCATTGATCTGCGCCAGCTTCGGCAGGACTTCGGTGAAATTGATCCCCGGAATCTTCGTCGGGATGTTCTTGAACGAACTGCGAATTTTGTCCGGCACGTTCTCCTTCGGATCCCACAAATCGAGATGCGACGGCCCACCTTGGAGATAGACCATGATAACCGACTTCGCCTTGCCCCACCCCGGCCCACCCTTCGCCGCCGCGGGTGCCGGAGTTTCCGCGCGCAGTTTGAAAAGCGACCCGAGCGTGAGCCCCATGATCGCCGAGCCACCGACGCGGATGATGTCCCGGCGCGAAACGCCGAGGTGAGCGTCGCAAAGATCGCGACCGGGTTGTCCTGAGATACGGAGCATGGTGGGTGGGAGTTAGTGGTTGAAAAGAAATGACGGAGTATTGATGAGGGCCCAAGCGAGGTCTTGCACGCCGGTCAGTCGCTTGTTGGCGAGCTGGGCTTTAGATTGCTCGGCGTCCTGGCGCATCCGCACAAGTTTGGCGTCGAGGGTAATGGGGAGTTCGGCGGTGGCGGCGGTGGCGCGGCGCTGGATGATGCCGAGGTCGGTGGGCAGTGGCAGGGTGTTTTTTTCGTGCGCGAGGCGGCGCTTGCTGAGTTCGGGGTCGTAGGCGTTCCAGTAGGTGGCGAGCGCGGTTTTGTCGGCGTCGGTGCGGGCAGCGGAGAGTTTTTTGAGGGCGTCGATGACGGGCTGCGGGTAGCCGACCTGCACGGGCGCGGCGGCGGTGGTGACCCACAGGCGGAAGCGCGCGATGGCGAAGCCGCCCTTGCGCGGCTGGTTCAGCTCGAAGCGCAGGCGCACGCCTTTCTCCGCGTCGCCGATGGGCTGCGCGAGCGTGAGCGCGCCGAAGTGCGGCACGCCGTGGCCGCCGGAGACGGCCCAGCCGTTGTTCTCGTCGCCTTTGCGTCCGTCGATGGCTTTGGAAATCTCGAAGTTCAACTGGTTGAAGTCCGCAACCGCGCTCGTGAATTTCACGTCCACGGGATTCGCGCCGGTGCCGATTTCGCCGACCTTCAGGGCGATTTCGCCGAGGACAAAATTGCCGTCGGCGGGAAAGCGGCCGGGGCCGAAATTCGTCTCCTCGCCCGACGGCAGCACCTCGATGCCGATGCCGGTGATGCTTGCGAGTTTCGTGTCCGCCTTCACCACGTAATCCGTCGTGCTCGGGCGCGCGCCGCCGGCCAGGAACGAGCCGTCGGGCTGCTTCGTGAGCGTGATTTCGCCCGTGGCCCGGGCCTCGACGATGTCGAGCGGCGTCCAGCCCGTGAAGGTGCGGGCGATGGGCGCAGTGCTCTCGAAAGTCGTCTGCGCGGCGGCGAGGTTCTTCGCTTCGTAGTCTTTCACAGCAGCCTCGGAGGCAGCAATATCCGCGACGCGCTTTTTCTCTGCCTCCGCGAGCTTCGGCGCGATCTCGGCCTCGTAGCGGGCGAGTTCCGCCTTCGTGTCGGCTGTCGCTTTCACGCGATCCGCCTCGGCCTGCGCGATGAGCGGAGCCTGCTACTTTTCCTTCGCGTCGAGTTGCGCGAGCAGCGCCGTGTTGTCGCCGTCGATGACCTGCCAGTTTGCCAGCACCTTGCCGATTTCATCCTCGCTCGCGGGGCGGCTGAGCACGCGGACGAAAAGCTCATCGACCAGCTTGCGATCATCCGGCTGTGCGGTCGTCAACTTTGCGAGTTCATTCGCGGCATCGCCGATCGCCTCGGACACCGCGGGGCCACCGAGCAGAGCCATAATGCTGCCGAGCCGCAGGTCGCTGCTGCGCTCACATTCGCACGAACTTTCCCGCGCTGGCCGGCCGAGATTCGCGAGGAATCCGCTCGGCAAATCCGTCGCCGAATCGGGAAGCTGCCCTGCGCGCAAGCCACCCGGCAGGCGCGGGCCGGAGCCCACCGCTTTGAGCACCGCGTCGTAGAGCACCTCCGCCGGCAGCCGCCGCGCAAGCGCGTGCGAGTAGTTGATCTTGTCGTCGGCGTTCCATGCGTTTGTCGCGAGCGAAAGCTGGTAGGTGCGCGACTGGCAGATGATCCGCAGGACATGGCGCGCGTCGAAGCCGTGGCCGATGAACTCCTTCGTCAGAAAGTCGAGCAGTTCGGGGTTTGTCGGCGGGTTGCCGGCGCGGATGTCGTCGAGCGGCTCGATGACGCCCGCGCCGGTGAGATAGCCCCACAGCCGGTTCACGTAGCTCGTCGCGAAATAGCGGTTGTCCGGCGAAGTCATCCACGCGGCGAGTTGCTCGCGGCGGCTGCCGGTCGTCTCAGCTTTGGCGGGAAAGGGAAACTCCGGCGCGGCCACTTTGTTCGTGCGCAGATGAGTGACCTCGCCCTCCTTTTTGTCGCTGACGATTTCATAAAGCGGACGCGCCTTCTCCACCGCTGTGCCCTCGATCTTTGCGCCGCCGCTGGCGGGATCCGCGTCGAGCGCGACCTGCGAGAAGTACGCCGAGGTGTGGTAATACTGATCCTGCGTCCAGCGCTCGAAGGGATGGTCGTGGCACTTGTTGCAGTTGAAGCGCGTGGCGAGGAAAAGGTGCGTGGTGTTTTCCATCGTCTCCGCCGGCTCCCGCAGGATTTTCCAATAGCTCGCCGCGGGGTTGTCCTTGTTCGAGCCGCTCGCCGTCAGGATTTTGCGCACGAACTGATCGTAAGGTGTGTTCGACGCCATCTCGTTGCGAATCCACTCGCGGAAAAGCCGCGCACCTTCGCCGCCGAGAAACTTCGAGTTCACCTGCAACAAGTCGGCCCACTTGTTCGTCGAATGGTCGATGAACTCCGGCGACGCGAGCAGCTTCTCGATCACCGCGTCGCGCTTCTCGCGCACGGCCCGCGCGTCGGCGATGAAGGCGCGGACTTCCTCCGCAGTCGGCGGCAGTCCCGTGAGGTCGAGCGAAACGCGGCGCAGAAACTCCGCGTCACCGCACAAACCCGAGGGCGCGATTTTCATGCGCTGCCATTTCGCGGCGACGAGTTCGTCGATGCGCCCCCACGTCTCCGGCGTCTGCCACGCGAAGCCCGTGCGGTCGCCCATGACGGTGAGCGTGGTCGCGGCGTAATTGCCTTCGTAGCGCGCGAGCAGCGGCGCCTCGCCGCGGCGCAGCGTCTCGACGAGCCCGCCGCCGTCGGTCTTCGCCACGTCGGTATTGCCGCTGTCCAAAAAAGCCTCGGCGGTGACATCGCGTGTTTTGCCGTCGCTGAAAGTCGCCACCACCCGCACCTGCTGCCGCGCGCCGATTTGCTGCACCACGGGATCGTGCGGCGAAACCTCGATTTTCACCACGCGCGGCGCGGCGAGATCGAGCTTCGCGCCGTCGGCGATCCACGTCCGCAGCAGGTCGTAATACTTCTCCCCGAGCTTCGTCCGCTGCCCGCCCTCGTGCGGCACGCCCGCCGTTGCCTTCAACAGCATCAGCGAATCGTCCGGCGACGCCACATTCAGCCGCCGCCCCGCGAGATCATCCTTCAGCGAGCGCACATCGTAGATCGGATCGTAACCGCGCAGCGAAAGCTTGAAGCCAAACTTGCCGTCCTTCGCCC
>JANXWQ010000630.1 GCA_025351065.1 Chthoniobacter sp.
GGCGGCTTCTTCGAGGTCGTGCGTGATGAAGAGGATCGTGACATCGACCTTCTTCCAAATCTGCAGCAGGTAGCTTTGCATCTGGCAGCGCGTCTGCGCGTCGAGAGCGGCGAAGGGCTCGTCCATGATGAGGATGCGCGGTTCGTTCGCGAGCGCGCGGGCGATGGCGACGCGCTGCTTCATGCCGCCGGACAGCTCGTGCGGATAGGCGTGCTCGAATTTTCCGAGCCCCACCATGTCGAGCCATTCGCGCGCTTCGCTCTCGGCGGTGGTCTTATCCTTGCCGCGCATTTCGAGGCCGAACATCACGTTGGCCCGCACGGTGAGCCACGGGAAAAGGGTGTAGCCTTGGAAGACCATGCCGCGGTCAGGGCCGGGGCCGGTGACGGCGTGGCCGTCGAGCAGCACGGCGCCGCCGGTCGCCTCATCGAGGCCGGCGACGATGCGGATGAGCGTGGATTTTCCGCAGCCCGACGGGCCGATGACGCAGATGAATTCGCGCCGGTGAATGTCGAGCGAGACGTTGTCGAAGGCCGTGTGCGTCGCGCCGTCCGCGCCGAATTTTTTCTGCAAATCGCGCACGCTCAGAATCACCGGCCGCTGCCGGATGCGCTCGAAACGCGCGGCCACCGCGGGCGCGAGCTGACGGTAATCGGGAAGTGCGGGAATCATGCGGGGATGGGCTTCGGACGCAGCCGCGCCCAGAAAGACGCGCGCCCGCTCGCGGTGCGCGTTTTGCGTTTCCACGGAAAGAGCACGGTGCCGAGCCAGGCGAGAAACAGGTCCGTCGAAAAGCCAATGATGCCGATCATCATGATCGCCGCATAGACGTTGTCGAAGTTCCGGTAGCGCGCCTGCTGGTTGATGAAATACGTGATGCCCGACATCGTGCCGACGACTTCCGCGACGATGAGATACGTCCACGCCCACCCGAGCAGGATGCGCATGTCGGTGTAAATGTCGGTGATCGACGCCGGGATGATGACCCGCCGCACCAGCCGCCAGCCGCGCGCGCCGAGCGTCTGCGCCGCCTCGACCAGCGCGGGATCGACCTTGCGCACGGTGTTGCCGATGACGAGCACCTGCTGGAAAAATGTGCCGATGAAAATGATCGCGATCTTCGGCCCGTCATCGATGCCGAGGATCGCGACGCACAACGCGCCAAACGCGGGCGCTGGCAGGTAGCGGAAGAACTCGATGAACGGCTCCTGCAGCCGCGAGAAAAAGCGGAACGAGCCGCACAGAATTCCCAGCGGCACGCCCACGAGCGACGACAGCACGAAGCCCCAGAAGATCGTGCGAATGCTGTGCCCCAGCGATTCGTGGAGCCACGGCTCATTGGGCAGCCGCGGCGGCGTTTTGAACGCGGTGTAAAACGCCAGCGCCACCTCGTGCGGCGCGGGCAGATAGAGCGGATTGACGCGATGACCTTCCGGCGGCGTGGTGCCGTCGGCGTGCGTCTTCGCCAGCTCGCGGTCGAAGTCCGCGCGCGGCACGTCCATATCCTCCGCGAAGTAATCCACATCGCCCTGCGCGGTGATGCGGACGAGCGGATGCCACAGCCACGGCACGTAGCTGACCGCGCTCCACAGCACCACCGGGACGATGAAGGAGAGCAGCGTGAGAAGGAGCCGCCGCTTGCGCGGCAGCTCCATTTTCAAGCCCAGCCAGTCGCGATGCGCCATCCGAGCGCGCCGCTATTTCAAGCCGGCGACGATGCTCGGAACGAGGTAGTTCTCGGGCTTCTGCGATTTAGCATAGACCTTGTTTGCGAGGTTGAATTTGTCGCCGACAGCCATCGAGCCATACACCGAATCCAGCCCGTCGCCCTTTTTGTAAGCCGCCTGCGCTTCGGCGAGCGTGAGGAAATGCGTGCCGGGAATGTTCTTCGCGTAGTCCGCGGGATCTGCGCCGACTTTGGCCGCCATGATCTTGATCGCGTCGTCCGCGGTCTTCGGGTCTTTGAGGTAATCGACGCACTTGTAGTAAATGGCGACGACCTTTTCCCACTCGGCCTTGTGTTTCGCGAAGCTGATCGGATTCACCGCGAGCGTGTCGTAGATCAGCCCCTTCGCATCGGCACTGGTGAAGAGCGCCTTCGATCCGGGCACCTGCTTCAGCGCCTGGCCGGACACCGGATACCACGCGCCAACCGCCGCCACTTTGCCGCTCGCCAGCACCTGCGGCGTGTCGTTGGTCGGCGTCTTCACGAGGGTCACGTCGCCTGGCTTCATGCCGTTCGCCTCGAGTCCTTTCAGCAGGAGCAGATGCTCGACGAGGGTCAGTTCGATGCCGACTTTCTTGCCCTTCAAATCCTTGAGCGACGCCACACCCGGAGCGCCGATGATCATGTCGCTGCCCTCGCTGTAATCGAGCAGCGCGATGAGCTTGCTCTTCGCCCCGCTCGCGCCGTTCACCAGCGCGTCGGTCGCCACCACGGTCACGGCATCGACCTTGTTGGCGGAAAAGGCGTCGAGCGACGGCAGGTAGTCGAACCACGCGAGTTCGACCTCGACGCCGGCCTCCTTGAACCAGCCTTTTTGCTTGGCGACTTCGAGGATGGTGAAGCCCGGCCAGTCGGAGTAGGCGATCTTGAGCGGTTCGGCTTGCAGCGACGCGGCAAGCGCGAGGCCGAGCGTGGCGGTGATGAGGAATTTGAGTTTCATGGATGTTTGGTGGGTTGGTGGTGCGTGGTGGTGCGTGGTGGTGCGTGGTGGTGCGTGGTGGTGCGTGGTGGTGCGTGGTGGTGATTGGCCGGGCGCGCCCTATGCAACCGCCGTGCCAGCGGGCGCGGCGGCGGCGAAGTTCCCCGCCAACCCGCATGAAATCAGGCTTGGTGTCTCAACCGGCCTGACGGTACCCGTATGACGAAAAGCACAGTTCTTCACACGCTGGACAAAATCACGCACCGGGCATGGCTAAATACCGCCGCTTTGTCAGGCGGTTAGTATGACGAAAGCAACGAAAGGTAATACTTTCGCTAGACGCCGGGAAACTCGCACGCTAGCTGCTAACCGCACCACCCGCACCGCTCATGGCCCGACCCCGCAAACGCAAAACCGCCGCCCGCATCAGCATCTCCCTGCCCGTCCAGCTTTTCGACCAGCTCGACGCCATGGTAGCCGCGCGTGGCCATGCCAGCCGGTCCGAGGCCATTTCCAAAATGATTTCCGAGCAGCTCGTCGCGCATCAGCAGCAGTTTGGCCAGCAGGTCATGGCGGGCACCATCACCATCATTTACGACCACGCGAAGCCCGGCCTGCAAAGCCGACTCATGAAAATCCAGCACCGCTGTTTGAAGGAGATCATCTCGTCGCAGCACGTCCACC
>JANXWQ010000280.1 GCA_025351065.1 Chthoniobacter sp.
CATGTGATGGGCCATCACCATCGTCCAGGCAGGGATGGGCACGACGGCGATGGCCACTCGAGTGGGCCCACCGAGGCTCGCGATCCGGTCTGCGGCAAGACAGTCTCCACCGCGGTTGCGAAGTCCAGTATCTGGTCGGGCCGCGCCTATTACTTCTGCTCGCAGGCGTGCCGCGACAAGTTCGAAGCGGCGCCGCAAAGCTATCAGGGGGCCGTTCCCGTTGCTAATCAAGGAGTCGCTTGAGATGGCACGAAGTCCGTCGCCTGGGTCGCGTGCGACCCCGCATCTGATCCCCGTCGTCAGCTTGGGCCTTAGTCTGAGTTTGTTTCTGGCGATTTCTTACTCGCTATGTATTTCCCCTACACTTCACGCAGCCCCGGATTTCCCGCCTAGGCGGCTGGCACGCGGCTGGCTAAACAGGACGC
This sequence comes from Chthoniobacter sp., assembly GCA_025351065.1. GTDB lineage: Bacteria > Verrucomicrobiota > Verrucomicrobiia > Chthoniobacterales > Chthoniobacteraceae > Chthoniobacter. The sequence continues at coordinate 426 of JANXWQ010000280.1, forward strand.
GACAAACCATGTGTGGCATCGCCGGCCTTATCGACCCGTCTTCGTCCGCCGCGGATGCGCGCGCGCATCTGCAGCGGATGCTCGACCTCATCGCCCACCGCGGGCCGGACGGCGCGGGCCTGCATGCCGTGCCCGGCCTTGCGCTCGGCATGCGGCGGCTCAGCATCATCGACCTCGCCGGCGGCTGGCAGCCCGTCTGGAACGAGGACGAAACCATCGGCATCGTCTTCAACGGCGAAATCTACAACTACCTCGAACTCCGCCGCGACCTCCTCGCCGCCGGCCACATTTTCCGCACGCAAAGCGACACCGAAGTGCTTGTGCATCTCTACGAGCAGCACGGCGACTCCATGTTTGAAAAACTGCGCGGCATGTTTGCGTTCGCGCTGCTCGACACGCGAAAAAACCGCCTGCTGCTCGCCCGCGACCATTTCGGCCAAAAGCCGCTTTACTACGCCCGCGACGGCGCGCGCCTCGCCTTTGCCTCCGAGCTGAAATGTCTCCTCGCGCTCCCGTGGGTCAGCCGCGAGCGCGACCCCGACGCCTTTCCCGACTACATCGCGTGGCTCTCGCTCCCCTCCCCGCGCACGCATTTCCGGCACATTCATAAACTCGCGGCCGGCAGCTTTCTCGCGCTGCCGCTCGCCGACTTCCACGCCGCTGAGCCGCGCAAATACTGGAGCTACGCGCTCACCGCCGAGCCCGACCTCACCGACCTCGATGCCGCCGCCGAGGCGCTCGACGCCACGCTCCGCGACTCCGTGCAAATGCACCTCCGCGCCGATGTGCCCGTCGGCGTCCTGCTCAGCAGCGGCCTCGACAGCCGCACCGTCGTCGCCTACGCGCAGGAGCTTCAGGGCAGCATGCAAAGTTTCACCGTCGGCTTCGGCGGGCCGGACTCCGAGACGCAGGGCGCGGCGGAAACCGCGCGCGAAATCGGCTCGCAGCATCACGCGCTCGAACTCACGTCCGACGATTTTTTGCAAAGCATCGGGCGCATCGCGTGGCATCTCGACGAGCCGGTCGGCGACCCCGCCGCCTTCGCCGTGCTGAAGGTCTGCGAACTCGCCCGCCAGCATGTGAAAGTTCTGCTCTCCGGCGAAGGCTCCGACGAGCTTTTCGCCGGCTACGACACGCGCTACCTAGGCATGCTTTCGACCCTCCAGCGCTCGGACAAACTGCGCCGCTTCGCCCCGCTCCTCCCCGCGCCCGACGGTGCTGCACCTTCCCGCTGGCAGCGTCTCACCACCCGCGCGCATCAGACGCGCGCGAGCGAAGCGCTGGCCCTGCGCATGGAAGGACTGCCCGGCGACGTGCGCACGCCGCGCGGCCTCACCCCCGCTCAACTCCGCCGCCTGCGCCAGCGCACCGACGAGCTTTCGCAAACCGTCGTCCGCCCGCAGCGCGACACGCTCAGTGAACTGCTCACGCTCGACCTCGACTGGCAGCTCGCCGAATCGCTCCTGCAAAAAGCCGACAAAATGAGCATGGGCGCGTCCATCGAACTACGCACCCCGATCCTCGATGTGCGCGTCGCCGACATCGCCGCGCGCCTGCCCTCGGCGCTCAAGCTCCCGCCCGGCGGCCCCGGCAAATTTGTCCTCCGCCACTGCCTCGCGCGCAAGCTTCGCGAACCGCTCAACCGTCCGAAGCGCGGCTTCCCCGTTCCACTCCGCGCCTGGTTCACCGGCCCATTGCGCGGCCCGCTGGAGGACGCGCTCCTTGCCCCAAACGCCGCCTGCCTCGCGCATCTCGACCGCAAACTTCTCCGCGCCGCGTGGGACGATTTCCAAAGCGGCGCATGGGACGGCGCGCGCACCCTTTACGCGCTCTGGCTCTACGAAATCTGGTCGCGCAATCTTGCCAAATGACGCCACTCGTCACCATCGCCATCCCCTGTTTCAACAACGCCCAGTGGCTCCGGCAGGCCGTCGAGAGCGCGCTCGCGCAGACGTGGCCCGCCGTCGAAGTCATCGTCGTGGACGACGGCTCGACCGACGGCTCGCCTGAAATCGCGCAGTCTTTCGGCTTCCAAATCCGCCTTTTTCAAACCCCGCACGGCGGAGCCCCGCAGGCGCGGAATCAAGCACTGGCGCAGGCCCGCGGCGCATGGGTGCAGTTCCTCGACGCCGACGATTACCTTGAGCCGGAAAAAATCGCGCGGCAATTCGCCGAGGCCGCCGGCGGCGAAAACGCCGACGTGATCTACAGCCCCGTGTGGGTCGAAACGATGACGGACGGCGGCGCGACCCGCACCCGCAGCGAGACGCACCCCGAGCGCGACATCCACGCGCAATGGATCGCCTGGCACATCCCGCAGACCGGCGGCGCGCTGTGGCGCAAGTCCGCGCTCGACGCGCTCGGCGGCTGGCGGCCCGAGCAGCCGTGCTGTCAGGAGCACGAGCTGTATCTCCGCGCACTGTGCGCCGGGCAGCACTTCGTCTTCGCGCCCACGCCGCATGCGGTCTATCGCATCTGGTCCGAGCAGACGCTCTGCCGCCGCGAACCGCACCTCGTCATCCGCGAGCGCACGCGCCTCATCGATGCGCTGCAATCGTGGCTCACCGCGCGCGGCGCGTGGACGGAGACGCACCGCCGCACCGCCGGGCGCGCGTGTTTTGAAATGGCCCGCACCATCGCCAAACACGACCTCGCCGAAGCCGCCGCGTACCATCGCGAGCGCCGCGCGCGCGGCCTGCTCCAGCTCGACGGCCCCGCCGCGCCCGCCGGCTACCGCCTCGCCCACCGGCTCCTCGGCTTCACCACGGCGGAAAAACTCGCCGCCTTCCGCCGATGACGGAAGCTCCCTCACGACCCGTGACTCCGCTCGCCTACAGCCTCGTCATTCCCGCCTACGAACTGCCGGACGAACTCGACCGCACCCTCGCCGGCGTCGCTGCGCAGACCCGCCCTCCGCGCGAAGTCATCGTCGTCGATTCCTCTGCGCACGAGCGCTGCCGGCCCGTCGCCGAACGCTGGCAGGCGCGGCTCCCGCTGCGCTACGAATCCACCACCGAGCGCAGCGCCGCCGTGCAGCGCAACCGCGGCGCTCAATTCATCGACCCGGCCACGAGCCCGCTCGTCGGCTTCATGGACGACGACATCACGCTGTACCCCGAGACGTGCGCGCGCGTGGCGGAAGTCTTCGACGCCGACCCGCGCGGCGAGACCGGCGGCATCGCCGTGCGCATCGATGAAATCACCCGCCCCGAACCGTCGCGCCTCGCGTGGTGGTACTACCGCATACAGGCCGGCTACGCGGACCGCACCTACGGCGGGCGGCTCTTCGGCCCGGCCATCAACTGCCTGCCCTGCTACACGGAAACCGAGGGCGACCTCATCCCCTCGGAGTGGCTGAACTCCGGCTGCGTCTTCTACCGCACCGACGTTTTTCTGCGCGAACTTTTCCCGCGCTTCGAGGGCTACAGCTTCATGGAGGACGTGCATCTCTCCGCACGCATCGCCCGCACCCACCGCCTCTATTTTCACAAAACCGCACGCTGCCAGCATCGCGACGGGGCCGTGACGCGCCCGCGTGATTTCCGCGCCATCGCCCGCATGCGCATCCGCAACCAGCGGCTCGTCGCCCGCGAAGTGCTCGGGCTGCGCGGGCCGGTCTTCGAGGCAAAGCTGCTGCTCCACAAACTCTTCGCCAGCGTCAGCGTGCTGCGCGGACGCGCCCCGCGCTGGCGGGAAGAACTCCTCGGCACATGGACCTAATCGTGCGCTTTGCCGAAGGACTCGCCTCGCGCCTGCGCGTGGTTTTCTACCGCCTGCTCGGCATGAAAATCCGCGGGCACGTCTCGCTGCGCGCCATCGAAATCCGGCGGCGGCCCGGCGGCATCACGCTCGAAGACGGCGCGGCGCTCGACCGCGGCGTGGTGTTGCTCGCCACCAGCGACGCCGCGCGCATCGTCATCGGCCAGCGCACCTACCTCAATCGCAGCACGATGATTGATGCCGATGCGCTCGTGGAAATCGGCGCGCAAACGATGATCGGTCCGTTCTGCTACATCACCGACCACGACCATGCCGCCCGCGCCGGCACCGCGCCCGCCGATGGCGCGTTGGTTTCCGCGCCGGTGCGCATCGGCGAGCGGTGCTGGATCGGCGCGCACGTCACCATTTTGAAAGGTGTGACCATCGGCGATGGCGCGGTCATCGGCGCGGGCAGCGTCGTCACGAAGTCCGTGCCGCCGGGCGTGATTGCCGTGGGCAATCCGGCGCGGGTCTTGAAGCCGGTGCCCGCATGAGTCTCACCGTCGGCATCTGCATCGCCACGCACAACCGGCGCGACGACCTCGCCCGCACGCTCGCCGCGCTGACGCGGCTCGCTCCCGCGCCGGATGAAATCATCGTGACCGCTGACGGCTGCACCGACGGCACGCTGGAACTGCTGCGCAGCGCACATCCCGGCGTGCGGCGCATCGAGCACGAGCGTGCGCACGGCTCGGTGCCTTCGCGCAACGAAATGGCGGCGGCCTGCGGCTGCGATATTTTCCTGAGCCTCGACGACGACAGCTATCCGCTCGAAAGCGATTTCATCGCGCGGGTGCGTGAACTTTTCGCCGCGCGCCCGCGGCTCGCCGTCGCCTCATTTCCGCAGCGCACGGACGAATTTTCCACATCACTGACCGCCACGGATTTCGGTCCGGCGGAGTTCACCGGCAGCTTTGCCAATTCCGGCGCGGCGATCCGGCGCGATGCTTTTCAGGAACTCGGCGGCTATCCCGATTTTTTCTTTCACGCCTACGAGGAGCCCGACTTCGCACTGCGCTGCGTCTGCGCGGGCTGGCAGGTGCGGCATGAGACGGGGCTCACGGTGCGGCATCATTTCACGGGCGCACAACGCAATGAAATCCGCACCCACCAGCGGCACGCGCGCAACGAACTCTGGAGCGTGCTGCTGCGCTGTCCCGCGCCGCAGCTTTTCGCCGTCGCCGCGTTCCGTGCGGCGCGGCAGTTTGGCTACGCGTGGCAGCGCGGGCTGGCGTGGGTGGTGCGCGAACCGCGCTGGTGGCTGGCTGCGCTCACCGGCGTGCCGCGCTGCCTGGCTGCGCGCCGGCCGCTGCCGTGGGCGCGCTACCTCGCGTGGTTGCGGCTGGTGCGCGCGCCGATTCGTGACGAGGCGGAGTGGGCGGAAAAATTTGGAGGAGCCGAGGCGTGAAGATTTCCCTCGCCGCGACTAATCCCTGCCACGTCTTCCCGCTCGCCGTAGAACTCGCGCGCTCCAACGCGCTCGGCACGTACTACTCCGGCTATCCCGCGTGGAAGCTCGGCTCAGACGCGCAGCCGCTCCGCATCCGCGCGCACAGCCTGCGGACAAACATCGTCTATGGCCTGCTGAAGTACGCGCCGGAGAAATTGCGCCCGAGTTCGCGGCGGCTTTTCGTGTGGCAAGACGCGGGCTTTGACCGCTGGACGGGCGCGCATCTGGAGCCGTGCGACTTCATCCACGGCCTGCCCGGCCAATGCCTGCACACCTTCCGCGCCGCGCGCCGCCGCGGCATCCGCACCGTGCTCAATCACGCCACCGGTCCGGTGCGGACGTGGGTGAAAATCATGGAGCCGGAGTACGCGCGCGTCGGCTTGAAACTCGAAGCCGTATGCCCGTACGACGCGGCCTACTTCGCGCGCGAAGACGAGGAATATGCGCTCGCGGATTTCCACTGCGCCGCTTCGACCGTGGTGCGCGATCAGCTCATCGCCATCGGCATCGCGCGCGATCGCATCTGGCTCGTGCCCTACGGCGCAGACGCGCGTGTCTTTCATCCGGCAAAGGAAACGCCACCGCCCGCCGGCCTGCGCATCGTCTTCGCCGGACAGGTCGGTTTGCGCAAAGGGCTGAAGACGCTGCTCGACGCGCTGACGCTCGCGGCGCGCGTGGACTGGCGCGTGGATTTCTACGGCGCGGTGCTTGGCGAAGCGCGGCGCGACCTCGATGAGTATCGCGGAAAATCGCCGCTCAATTTTCACGGCGCAGTCGCGCAAGCCGCGCTGGCAGATGGTTTCCGGGAGGGCTCGGTGCTCGTGCTCCCGTCGCTGGAGGAAGGCTTCGGCCTCGTCGTACCGCAGGCACTGAACTGCGGGCTGCCGGTGATCGTCAGCGACTCGGTGGGCGGCAAGGACTTCGTCCGGCACCGCGAAAACGGCTCGGTCTTCCCCGCGCGCGACGTGGAGGCGCTCGCCGCAGAACTCGCGTGGTGGGCGGAGAAATCACACCGCGTCACGGAAAACTTTGGCTGGAGCGGGCCCGCGCAAACGCTCATCACCCACAGCCAGTCCGCCCTCGCATGAACTTTTTTCCCCGTCCCAAAAATCCCCGGCCCGACCCGCGACCGCCGCAGCGCCATGTGCCCGCGGCTTTCACCCCCGGCGAAGGCGACCGGCCCAAACCTAACGCCAACGGCACGCTCGCCGCGCTCACCGGCATCGTCATCACCGGGCTGATGATGCACGGCGCGCTCCCCTCCGGCATGGCCCGCCTCGCGGCCATCGGCACCGCGGCGAGCCTGCTGCTCAGCGTGCTCATGGACTTCCGCGCGGGAGGGCCGCGCAATCTCATCCGCGCCGACGTGATGGCGATCCTCGCGTTCTATTTTCTGACGCTCTTTGAGTTCCTTTTTCCGCAGCCGCTTTTTGACACGATGATCGACGTGCGGACGACGCACGAGGCGCTGTTCATCGTGCTGCTCGGCTTTGCGGGGCTGCTCATCGGGCGGCATCTCGTGCATGTCCGGCGGCAGCCTTTCTCCGAAACGCTGACCCGCGAGGTGCCGCATTTCTGGATGATCGCGATCTTCTGGTTCTGCTTCCTCATCGGCTACCTGCACATGCTCGTGGCGGTGGATTTCAACGTGAGCGACATGGTTTTCTACTTCATGGAGCCGCGCTTTTCGCAGCCGTGGCAGCGCGGAAAATTCGGCGACTGGAAGGCGCTGCTCGTCGAACTGGGGCTCTTCATCTACCTGCTCCCGCCGCTCGCCGGGATCATGATCGCGCGGCGGCACCGCTACCCCGCGGCGCAGATTTTTCTTGTCTGCTGCGCGCTGCTTTTCACGGCGTTCTACGGCTTCACCAGCGGCACCCGCAATGTCTTCTGCTCGTATCTCGTCACATTCCTCATCGGCTACGCCTTTGCCCTCACCGGCGGGCGGCAAAAGGAGCTGGTGCTGCTTTGCGCGGGCAGCGCCGTGGTCATGTTTTTCGCGACCTACTTCATGCTCCAGTTCCGCGGCGTCGGCTTCGCCAACTACATCCACGGCCGCTACGAGCCGCCGCCCTCCGCGGAGCGCACGCTTTTCGTGGACTACAATCTCTACGCCATTTGCAAACTCGCCGAGGTCTTCCCGCACAAGAAACCGTACCTCGGTTTCGAGATTCCGTACCAGGCGCTGATCCGGCCGATTCCGCGCGCCATGTGGCCCGGCAAACCGGAAGGCTTGAGCAGTTCGATCGAGGACGCGCTCGGCGTGGAGGGGCTGACGATTTCGGCGAGCTTCGTGGGCGAAGCGCACATGTCGGGCGGGCTGTTTGCGGTCATCGCCATCGCGCTGTTTTTCGGCGCGGTCACGGGCTGGTGGAACTTCCTCGCCTCCTCGCGCAACTCGGAACTGGGCATCCTGATTTACGCGTCGGGCTTTTTCGCGTCGGTCATTTCCATGCGCAGCCTTTTCGTTTTCACCACGGCGCTGCTGCCCACGGTGGCGGCGCTGGTCATCGGCACGTTTGCGGTAAAAAAGCTCGCGGCGCAGGCGGCGCGACTCATCGCGAAACCGAGGCCGCCCAGGCGCCCGCCGCCGCGTCCGCCGGGGAGGCCGCCGCGATGAAGGTGGCGTTTGTCTCGGTCGTGCCGTCGCCGTACCAGCGCGATCTTTTCCGCGCGCTGGCCACGCGGCCAGAGGTGGAGCTGAGCGTTTTCTATCTCGAAGCCGCCGCGCCGGATTCGCCGTGGCCGGAGAAAGCGCTCGCGCCTTACGAAAGCATCCTGCGCGGGATGTGGCTGCCGCTCGGCGCGGCGCGCTGCCATGTGAACTGGCCGCTGCCGAAGCTGCGCGACTGCGACGTGGTGGTGATGAACACGCTGATGTCGCTGACCGGCCAATGGCTGATGCGCACAAGCCTGCGGGGCCGTCCGTGGATTTTCTGGGGCGAGCGGCTGGGCCGCGGCGGCGCACTGCACACGGCGCTGGCCGCACCGCTGCACCAGGCGGCGGGCATCGCGGCGATTGGCACGTTTGCGGAGCAGGATTATCGCGAGCGGTTTCCCGAACCGCGGCTTTTTCGCATCCCGTACTACTGCGATCTCGCGGCGTTTTTTGCCGCACCGCGGCGGGTGCGCGACGACGGGCGGGTGGTGTTTTTTTTCTGCGGGCAGATGATCGCGCGCAAGGGCGTGGACCTGCTGCTGGCGGCGTTCGCGCGGCTCGGCGACCACGCGCGCCTGCTGCTCGTCGGGCGCGAGGCGGAGCTGCCCGCGCTGCTCGCGCCGCTGCCGCCGGAAGTCCGGGAACGCTGTGTCTATGCGGGTTTCCAGCCGCCGGAGGAGCTGCCGCGCTTCTTCGCGCAGGCCGATGTCTTTGTGCTGCCGAGCCGCTACGACGGCTGGGGCGTGGTGGTGAATCAGGCGCTCGGCGCGGGCTTGCCGGTGGTCTGCTCGGACATGGTCGGCGCGGGGCACGATCTCTTGGAGGAGGGCGTGAACGGGCTGAAGTTCCGCGCAGGCGATACCGATTCGCTGGCGGAGAAAATGGCACGCTTGGTCCGTGAGCCGGAGGTCATCGAAAAATGGGGCGCGGCCTCGCGGGCCAAGGCGCGCGACTGGACGCCGGAGGCGGGCGCGGCAAAGTGGGTGGAAGCCTTGCAGACCATCGTCACGAAATGAAAATCCTCCTCGCCAGCAGCAGTTCCGGATCGCGCGGCGGCGGCGAGCTTTACCTCGTGTACCTCGGTCGCGCGCTCGCGCAGCGCGGGCACGCCATCACGCTCTGGGCGTCGTCGCACCCGCGCATGGATGAGCTGGCAAACACGTTTTCCGGCTTCGGCGAGGTGCTGCGCTCGGACTACGAAAACACCTACGACCAGCGCGGGCGCTCGCTTGCCAGCTATCTGAATTTCGGCGCGTCGCGCAAAGCCTCCGCGGTGTGGCGCGCGGCGGAGCCGGACTTCATCCACCTGAACAAGCAGAATCTCGAAGACGGGCTCGACCTGCTGCGCGCAGCGCGACTCAGCGGCGTGCCAAATCTCGCGACGATCCACCTCTCGCAAAGTGCGCGCTACCTGCGAGCGAAGCTGGCGTGGCCGCGCGACTTCGTGGCGCGGCGCGCGCTGCGGCACTACCCCGGCCTGCTCGTCACCGTGCTGGAAAACCGGCAGCGCGATCTCGCGGATTTCCTCGGCGGTTCGCCGCGCATCCGCATGATCCCGAATGGCGTGCCGCTTTTCGACCTGACCCGACGGGCCGCCGTGCGCGCGGCGAAGCGGGCGGAACTTGGCTTCGCGGAGGGTGAACAGCTTTTCATCGCAGTCGGGCGGATGATGCCGCAGAAGCGCCCGCTGCTTTTTCTGGAAAAGGCGGAGCAGATTTTGCGAACGCTGCCGGAGGCGAAATTCCTCTGGGTCGGCGACGGCGCGCTCAGCGGCGAGTGGGACGCCTGGGTGGCTGCGAAGGGGCTTGGGCAAAGGATCCGGCGGCTGCCGTGGCACAACGATGTGCAGTCGCTGCTGCTCGCGGCGGATGGGTTTATGCACGTCGCGGAGTTCGAGGGACTGCCGCTGGCGATCCTGGAGGCGATGTCGGCAGGACTGCCGTGCGCGATCACGGACAACCTGCTCGGCGAGATGCCGTTTATGACGGCGGAAAATTCCATCGCTATCGGCGCGAACGAATCGTGGATCGCGCAGCTCCGCGAACCCGCGCGGCTGCGGGCGCGCGGCGCGGCGGCGCGGGAGCTGGCGGAGGAAAAATTTTCGTTCGGCAAAATGGCCGAGAGCTACGAGGCGCTCTACCGCGAGACGCTCGCCGCCCGCGCATGAAGGTGCTGTTTTTCACGCCGCCCGCTGAGCAGCGCATCGGCGGACTCGATGCCGCGATCAACGGCCTGCATGGTGCGCTGGAGCGGCGCGGGATCGAGGTCGGCGATGAGCTACCCGCGCGCGGGGAGGGCTGCATCGCCCATTTTCACGGTCTCTGGCAGCCGCCGCACGCCCGCCTCAGCCACCGGTGCCGGGAGCGCGGCCTCCCGTGCGTGGTCTCACCGCACGGCATGCTGGAGCCGTGGGCGTGGCGGCACAAGCGGTGGAAGAAATGGCCCTACTACTACCTCTTTGAAAAACGCCACCTCACCGGCGCACGGGCCGTACTCGCGACCGCCGCGCAGGAGGCCGGACGGCTGCGCGGTTTCCTGCCGGGACAGCGCATCGAGACCCTGCCGCTCGGCCTGACAGGCGACGCGAAGCCTGATTACCACAGGGCGCGCGGGCAGTTGGGCTGGGCCGCGGACGAGTGCGTGCTGGTTTTTCTCTCCCGCATCCATGTGAAAAAAGGGCTCGATCTGCTGCTGCGCGCGCTGGCGACGATAAAGCTGCCCGCGCGGACCCGGCTAGTCGTCGTCGGCGAAGGCGAGCCCGGCTATGTCGCCGAGCTGCGGCGCTACGCGCAAGAGCACGCAGGCGCGCTGCCGCGCCTCGATTGGATCGGTGCGGTGTGGGGCGAGGAGCGATGGAAATATTTCCAAGGGGCCGACCTTTTCTGCCTGCCCACGCACTCAGAAAACTTCGGCCTCGCCGTGCTCGAAGCTTGCCAGGTCGGCACGCCCGCGCTGACCACGGTGGAGACGCCGTGGGCGGAGGAACTGGCGGGTGGCCGCGGCTTCATCTGCACGCCAAACGCGGACGACGTGCGCCGTGCGCTGGCGCGCTTTTTTTCCAGCGAGCGCCGGACCGATGAGGCACGCGCGGCGCTGGCGGAGTGGGCCTGGGCGCGCTTCCACTGGGATGCGCTGGCGGAGCGCTACGTGGCCTTTTACCGGACTCTGCTGCCTTGAAAAATCCGCACCACGCGCTTACGCCGCGTAGTACTGGTTGTAGCGGTAGTAGTAGTAGTCCGGGGTCTCGGTATCCACGGCGTTGAGGATGAGGCCGAGGACGTTGACCTGGCGCTGGTAGAGCGCGTTGAGGGAGTTTTTGGTGAGCCGGGCGGAGGTAAACTGCGCGCGGACGACCATGAGAGTGCCGTCGAAATTCGGGGCGAGGGTGGGCGTGTCGTCGGCGGCGAGGATGGGCGCGGTATTGAAGATGACGAGGTCGTAGGCGGCTTTGAATTCGTCGAGCAGGCCGACGAAGATGGGGCGGAGGAGGAGTTCGCCGGACTGGTTGGTGACGGGGCCGCGCGGGATGAGAGAGAGCGTGGGGTAACGAGTCTGGAGGACGGCGGACTTCCAGTGGTGCTCGCCGCGGAGGATGTCGGTGAGGCCGATTTTGCCGTCGATGTCGAAAAGCTGGGCGAGGTCCCCGCGGCGGAGGTCGGCATCGACGAGCAGGACACGCGCGCCGGCGGCGGCCATGGTGATGGCGAGGTTGCTGGCGATGGTGGACTTGCCTTCGTTCGGGATGGCGCTGGTTATCAGGATTGTCTTCAACTCGGTCTGGTTCGGCATGAAGATGAGCGAGGAGCGCAGGCTGCGGAAGGCTTCGGCGTAGGTGTAGCGTTCATCCTCTTCCTGCAGGAGCGGCAGACCGGTGGCGCCGCGGGTCTCGGTGACGTTCGGGATCTGGCCGAGGATGGATTCGGAAAAGTGCTCCAGCATTTCCGTGGAGGACGAGAGGCGGTCATCCGCGCGGTCGAGGACGATGAGGATGATGGAGCCGAGGATCAGTCCGCCGATCAGTCCGATGAGGAGGTGTTTCAAGGTGCCGGGTGGTATGGGCTTGGGGCTGCACGCTTTCTGCATGACCTGGAGCGGGTCTATACTCAATTTACCTCCGCCAGTGATGCCGTTGATCTCGGCGCGGAGTTTTTCCAACTGGCTGGTGGTCCGGGTAACATCGCTCTGGAGCGTCTGATACTCGGCGTCCTTGCGGCTGGCTTCGAGCACCTTTGCATCCCACTCAGTGAGGCTGACTTCGAGGCTTTTCAGCTCGGCATTGATCGAGGCGACGCGGGCTTTGACCATGTTGCCGTTCTGATCCTTGATGATGTTGATCTGACGCTGAAGTTTTTCCATGTCAGCGACGATGGCTTTGAGCTTCGGATGGGCTGGCTTCCAAACCGTCTTCCACTCCTCATAGTCAGCTTGTCTTTGGAAAAGCAACTGACTGGCCTGGATGTATTCGGTGTAAAGTCCGCTGTTAAAGGTGGCCTCCTGCCTGGCCGACAGGGCGGCGTTGCCACCAGCCTGCGGCTTGCTCGTGGGCGGCGGGACGGCGGCCGCATGGAGCAGTTCGTCTGGCGTCAGGTTTTGCAGCCTTTGCAACTCATCCCGAAGCTGAGTCTTCTGGTTTTTAAGACCGAGCAGATAGGCCACGGCTTTGTTTTGCTGTTCGGTCCAAAACTGCATGCTGTTCTTCTCGGTGAACGCCTGAAGTTTGGCCTTGTTATCCGCAAGCTCCTGTTCGGCTTGTTTCTTCTGCTCCAGCAAATTGGCTCCAACCGTAGTAACCTGCCCCTTGTGTTGCTCGTCTCGCCATTTGAGAAACTCATCAACCACGGTATCCACGAATTGCTGGGTGTACTGCGGGTTTGCCCCGACGCCGGTGACCAGGAAAATGTTCGACCGCGGCAGGTTCGACGAAGTAATTTCAACGGTTCCTTGCAGGTTCGGAGATGCTAGGGCAACCCGATCCCGGGCACGGCCGAGGATGACCTGACTTTTCAACTGTTCGACGGCGGTGCCGATAAAGTTCGGGGTAGTGTCCTGAGAGCCGCCGACATTGTTTTCGCGAATCAGTTCCTCGTGAATCACAAGCTGGCCGAGAGATTCAAAAAGCAGCGGGGAGGTGAACAGGACGTAACCTTCGTAAGCCAGGCCAAGGCCGATGGTGATGGTGAGAATCAGCCAGTGGCGGCGGACGAGGTTGCGGTAGCGGTAAAACTTCATGCCCAGCCCGCCGGGCAGCGGCATGGCGGGGGCCTGGGGATTAGCGGAGTCCATGGGAAATCATTTGAAACGGAACCATGTCTTTGGAACAAAAATCCGATCTCCATTCTGCAAGACTGGATCGGCATTGGCATCACCCTTTTCGATGATTTTTTCGACGTTGTACTCGTCGGTCTTAGACTTGCCGCTGACCTGCCGGGTGAGCCTCACTTTTGTCTGATCCGCCCACTCGGTGAAGTTTCCAGATTTTTGAATGGCGACACTCAAGGTCAGCGGCTCAGCGGCAATCATCGCCTGAGGTCCGGGCACTCGCACCTGACCGGAAATAGTAACTGTCCCGGCACTCACTGCCACAGGACTAACCCGGTCGATGTTGAGCTTTACTGTGGCGTGATAGTAATAGTCCGCCTCCAGCCGACGCTTGATGTCCGCGCTAGCCTCAGTGGTTGTCTTGCCAGTGACTTGGATGAATCCAACCGGGGGAACGTTAATGGCCCCAGCCGCAGTGACCGTGCGAACGAGCCCGGCTTCCCGATCCTCAACGATCTCCAGGGTGACCACATCCCCGGTCGAGAGTTTCTTGTCGGGATCGACCACCTGCATCCGCTCCTGCGGAGCATAACCCGGCTGCGCCGGATAATTGGGACTGACAGGAACCGCCCGCGGGGCCACACCCTGCGCTCTTCCGGTCAACTGCGCCGCCACGAGGACGGCAACCAAGCGTGTGAAACGG
>JANXWQ010000318.1 GCA_025351065.1 Chthoniobacter sp.
ACCGCCGAAGCACCCGCCGCCACGAAACTGAGCCAGCTCGACCAGCTCAAAAAATTCACCACCGTCGTCGCCGACACCGGCGATTTCGAGTCCATGCGCGAGTTCAAGCCGCAGGACGCGACCACGAATCCCTCGCTCATCCTCTCGGCCGCGACCAAGCCCGCCTACGCCTACATCCTCGACCAAGTGCTCGCCGACCGCGCGGGCTGCGGCTTCACCGGCGCGGCGCAGGTCGAGGACGTGATTGACCACCTGCTCGTCGGCTTCGGCCTCGAGATTTTGAAAATCGTGCCCGGCCGCGTCTCGACGGAAACCGACGCGCGCCTGTCCTTCGACACCGCGGGCACCATCGCCAAGGGCCGCCAGCTCATCGCGCTCTACGAGGCGCGGGGCATTTCGCGCGACCGCATCCTCATCAAGATCGCCTCGACGTGGGAGGGCATCCGCGCCGCCGAGGTGCTGGAAAAGGAAGGCATCCACTGCAATCTCACGCTGCTCTTTTCGCTCTGCCAGGCGGTGGCCTGCGCCGAGGCGGGCGCGCAGCTCGTCTCGCCCTTTGTCGGGCGCATCTACGACTGGTTCAAGGCCGCCATGAAGCGCGACTACACCGGCGCGGAAGACCCCGGCGTGCAGTCGGTGACGACCATCTTTAATTACTACAAAAAGTTCGGCCACAAGACCGAGGTCATGGGCGCGAGCTTCCGCAACACCTCGCAAATCGTGGAACTCGCCGGCTCGGACTTGCTCACCATCAGCCCCGACCTCCTCGCCAAACTCGCCGCCTGCGACGAGCCGCTCACCTGCAAGCTCGACGCCGCGGCGGCGAAAACCGCAGACATCAAGCGCCTGAAGCTGGATGAGAAAACCTTCCGCTACCTGCTGAACGACGACGCGATGGCGACCGAGAAAACCGCCGAGGGCATTCGCAAATTCGCCGCGGACATCGTGAAACTGGAGCAGTTCATCGCCGGGAAGCTGTAAGCCACCGCGCGAAATCACCTCACCGAAAAGGGCGCTCGCAAGAGCGCCCTTTTTCGTGTCCGCGCGGCGCAGCCCGCGCATCTGTAGGGGAAGCTGTCAGCTTCCCCTACAGATGCGCCGCGGATCGCGGCGCCCGCTCACGGGAAAAGCGCGGACTTGGCGCGCACCGACACGAGGCTTACGCTGCTCGCATGAAACCCTCCCCGCTCACCCGCCGCACCTTTCTCTCCACCGCCGCCGTCGCCGCGACCGCCGCGACTTTGCACCAGCGCCTCTCCGCCGCCGATGAGGTGGCCGGGCGCAAGGGCCGCGTGAACCACTCGGTCTGCAAATGGTGCTACCCGAAAGTCTCGCTCGATGACCTCTGCGCGGCGGGCAAGGACATGGGCATCAGCTCCATCGACCTGCTGCCGCCCACGGATTTCCCGACGCTGAAAAAATACGGTCTCGTCTGCGCGATGGTCAGCGGCGCGTCAGCGAAGCTGCCGGATGGCACGGCGGTCGGCGGGATCACGAAGGCCTTCAACCGCACCGAGCACCACGCTGCGCTCGTGGAAGCCTACGAGCCGTTTATCAACGCGACGGCGGATGCGGGTTTCAAAAACCTCATCTGCTTCTCGGGCAACCGCGACAAAATGGACGACGAGACGGGCCTGAAAAACTGCGCCGAGGGGCTGAAGAAAATCATGGCGCTGGCGGAAAAGCGCGGGGTCATCATCTGCATGGAGCTGCTCAACAGCCGGGTGAACCACCCCGATTACATGTGCGACCACAGCGACTGGGGCATCGCGCTGTGCAAGGCCGTGGGCTCGGCGAATTTCAAGCTGCTCTACGACATCTACCACATGCAGATCATGGAGGGCGACGTGATCGCGCGGATCAAGGCGGGGCACGAATACTTCGCGCACTACCATACCGGCGGCGTGCCCGGCCGCCACGAGATCGACGAGACGCAGGAGCTGAACTATGCGCCGGTCATGCGCGCCATCGTGGAGACGGGGTTCAAGGGGCATGTCGCGCAGGAGTTCATCCCCGCGAAGCCGGACGTGCTGACGTCGCTGAAGCAGGCGGTGGGGATTTGCGACGTGTGAGATGAGCGCAAAGCGCAGCCATAAAAGACTGTCATTCTGAACGAAGTTTCGCCGCGGGCGCAGGCGGGGCGAAACGTGGTGAAGAACCTCCATTTTTTCCGGGCGACGGCAGATGTCCGCACGGCGGTTTGGAGTTTTTTTGAAAATCAATCCCCCTCGGCCCGGCACGCCTCGACCTGGGCAAGCACGGTGCGAAACGGCATGGCGGCGTAGCGGGAAAATTCGGGGCGCTTGGTAAGCTTGGCGCGTGTGGTCGCGGGGCTGGTGAGGCCGCAGAGGAGTCGCGTCACGGCGCGAGGTGTGGCGAGGGAAGGGAGTTCTTCGAGGATGAGGTCGGTGATTTGCTCGGTGTCGGCGTAGGTGAATGGCGGGATGGGCGTGGCGGGAAGCGTGACGGCGGCGGCCGGTTCGCCGGTGCGGCAGAAGTGGCAGTGGCCGCAGTTTTCTTCGGCGAGCGGTTCGCCGAAGTACTCGAGCAGGCGGCGGGTGATGCAGCCGGTGGCGCTGGCGAATTCGAGGATCTGCGCGAGCCGCTGGGAGTCGCGTTCCTCGCGCTGCGCAAAAAGCCCGGCGAGGTGCGCAGCGACGGCGGCGGGGTCGCGCTGGGCGGCGTCGCCGGTGAGGCGGAAGCCGTGACGGAGGCCGGCGGGCTTTTGGGTGATGGCACCGGCTTCCTCCAGCCAGGTCAGCGCCTTGACGATGCGCTCGCGCGGTTCGCCGAGCTTTTGCGCGGCGGCGGCGAGATCAAGCGTGAGGTATTTCGGGCCGCGTTTTCCGGCGTTGAAAAGCGACGACAGGAAGCGGCGGCGGTCGTCGTTCAGCGGGGCGAGGATTTCGCGTTCGGTTTTCAAAAACTGAATCTGCGTGCTCTCGTAAAAGGCGCGCGTCGGGCGGAGCAGGCCGTCGAGTTCGAGATAGGTGATGACCGTCTCGACGACGAGCGGGCGGATGTCCGTCTCCTGGCTGAGATCGTAGCGGCTCACGTCGAACTCCTCGCCGGAGCCGAGCATTTTTCCGACGAGCGCCTCGACCGCGCGCGGCTCGGGCGTGTCGCCGAGCGTGAA
>JANXWQ010000334.1 GCA_025351065.1 Chthoniobacter sp.
ATCACCGGCATCCTTGCATCCAAGCGGCTGCGCAAGGATCGGCAGGAGAAATTTGTCGGCCGGAATCTGGATGTCGTGAGTTGCTTCGAGGCGGTGGGCCAGCATGCGAATGGGCAGATCGACGACCGCGAACTCGCGCTCATCGAGGAGCAGGCCATCCCCGGCGCGGGCTCGTGCGGCGGCATGTACACCGCGAACACCATGGCCAGCGCGATCGAAGCGCTCGGCATGTCTTTGCCCAACAGCGCGGCGCAAAACGCCGTCTCGCCCGCGAAATCAGCCGACGCGCGCGCCGCGGGCATGGCCGTGGTGGAACTCATCAAGCGCGGCATCCGCCCGCTCGACATCATGACGAAGGAGGCGTTTGAAAACGCCATCACCGTCGTCATCGCCCTCGGCGGCTCGACGAACGCCGTGCTGCATCTGCTCGCCATGGCCCACACCGCAGGCGTCGCGCTGAAGCTCGACGATTTCACCCGCATCGGCGCGCGCGTGCCGGTGCTCGCGGATTTGAAACCGAGCGGGCGCTTCCTGATGAGCGAACTCGTAGCCATCGGCGGCCAGACGCCGCTCATGCGCACGCTGCTCGAGGCCGGCCTGCTCCACGGCGATTGCATGACCGTGACCGGCAAGACCATGGCCGAAAACCTCAAGCGCGTGAAAGCCTACCCGAAAGAACAGGAGATCATCCGCCCGCTCGACAACCCGATCAAAAAGGACAGCCACCTCGTCATCCTCTACGGCAACCTCGCGCCCGGCGGCGCGGTGGCCAAAATCAGCGGCAAGGAAGGCCTTACCTTTTCCGGTAAAGCCATCGTCTTTGAAAACGAGCAGACTGCCCTTGCGGCGATCCTCGACGGGCGGGTGAAAAAGGGCCACGTCATCGTCATCCGCCACGAAGGGCCGGTCGGCGGCCCCGGCATGCGCGAGATGCTTTCGCCCACCAGCGCCGTCATGGGCAAAGGGCTCGGCAAAGACGTGGCGCTCATCACCGACGGGCGTTTCAGCGGCGGCTCGCATGGGTTCGTCGTCGGCCATATCACGCCCGAGGCCGCCCTCGGCGGCCCGCTCGCCGTGGTGAAAAACGGCGACGTCATCACCATCGACGCCGACCAGCACACGCTGAACCTCGACATCCCCAAAGCCGACCTCGCCGCCCGCCTCGCGAAATGGAAAGCGCCCAAGCCCGCCTATACCCGCGGCGTCCTCGCGAAATACGCCAAGCAGGTCAGCACCGCCTCGCGCGGCGCGGTGACGGACTAGGTGACCGTTTGCGTTCGGTCGGGCCAAAACTTGGGCGAGTGCCAAAAATCAACCGTGCAAAAAAGAGCACTCAAGGTCGGGGCATTTATCGTAATCGCCCATGCGATTGCCCCGTTGATTGCTGGTCTGCTGAATACTTCAGATCCAAGGGGGCCGGTGATTTACCCGAGGGATTATCACGACATCGCGCACACCATCGGCGAAGGCTTGGCAGGAAGGGGAAGAAATAAAGAGCCGTTCGCGGAAAGACCTTTGTTCTATGGAATGAAAGGGAAGCCCATTGATCGCGAACAATTACTGCGGCGACTTCAAGAGGATGCGGAGCGGCGGCGAGAGATGAAAAATACTGAGCGCGAGTGACACCGGCAGGCGTTCGCGAAATACGCCGCGAGCGAAAATTCCTGCTGCAAACCGCGCCCGGCTTTGGGAGAGTCGCGCCCATGCACATTCCCGCGCGCTGGCCCGCACTGGCCGTCCTCGGCTTTCTCACCCTCGCCTCCGCCTCTGGCGAAAAACCCGCGCAGGCCGACCTCGATCACATCCGCGAGGAGCTGGGCGTCAACTCCTTCACCGCGCCGTCCATCCAGCTCGTCTTGCAGGAGCTGAACGCGCTCAAACCCATCCCCTTTGACAAAGCCTGGCGCGACCTGCCCGACGCCGTCCCGCAGGACCGCGCCCGCCTCGCGCTCAGCGCCGGCGCGGTTATCGCCGACGGCTTCCTCGCCGTCACCGCGGAGAAACAGTCGCGCATCGAACCCGTCGGGCGCACGCTGCTGAAGCTCGCCAAAGGCCTCGGCGTCGCCGAGCAGGTCAACAAGCACAGCCGCAGCATTCTCGAAAAAGCCGCGCGCCAGCAGTGGGACGACATCCGCGGCGAACTCGTCCGCACCCAGGCCGATGTCGAGGCCGCGCTGCTCGGGCTGAAGGACGAGGAAATCGCCCATCTCGTCGCGCTCGGCGGCTGGCTGCGCGGGCTGGAAATGACCTGCTCCATCGTCAACGAAAACTACACTCCCGAGCGCGCCCGCCGCCTCATCCAGCCCGAGCTGATGGACTACTTCCTCGACCGCGTCGGCACGCTGAATCCTAATTTCAAAAAGACCAAACTCGCCGCCGTCCTCGAAAAAAACCTCAAGGAAATCAAGCGCCTCACGACCAAGCCCGTGGACAACCCCATTGAGCCCGACGAGGTGAAACAAATCCGCACCCTCGTCCGCGAAATCAATGGCCTCATCGCGGGCGGCGAGGAGTAACGAGTTACCTCCCTTCGTCGTTCAACTGCCGCGCAGTGATGATGACGATCAGCCGGCGGCCCGGCGTTTTCGGTTTGAAAGGCTTGGTGTCCTCCGTTTCGCCAAAGCCGGTGAGGATCACGCTCTGGCCCGAGAGGAGGGAAACGGAGACGGTGATTTTTCGGACTGAAAAAACCGGGCGTATCCTGCCGCTGCCGTGGGAGACTGGCCAAAGAATGCCAGTCCGCGCGCGCTCGGCTTTGCCAAAGAGGATGTCGTCGATGGCGTTGTGGTCGAGTCGCCGAAGAATGTCTGTTCGCGCGCCTGTCTCCGAAGTTTTCGTATCGGCAGGCTGGGACTTAATCGGCTGACCGGTTTCGACATCGGCAAAACCGAGGTGCTCGACGACCTGCGGTGTCAGCAAAAGATCGAGGGTGTTTTCCATGGTGATGGTCGGCTCGACTTCGAGCGTCACACCCACGTTTCTGACCTCAAACGCCGTTGGCACCCACGGCGCATCTTTCCTCCCACTCTTTTCCCATTCGTTTGGGTATTTGAATTCGCGGATGACCTCGATCACCGCGCGCTGGCCGGACTTCGTGGTCACGCGCGGCGTGCTGAGGAGGTCAGCGCCTTTGGTCTTTTGCAGTGCGGCGAGATAAGTCTGTTCGTCGCCAGCTTTAAGCAAAGAAACGACTTGGGCG
>JANXWQ010000355.1 GCA_025351065.1 Chthoniobacter sp.
TGCGCCCGCGCGCGCGGCTCAGGCGATTGCAGCACGCGCCGGATGAGCCCCTCGTCCACGACGTTGTGGTACTGCTTCACCCACAGCGCTTCGAGGACGCTGTGCTCGTAGGTCTTCGCGTTTTTGTCGAGCGCGGCCACCCACTTGTTCACCGCCGCCATGACCTGCGCGGTGTCGCGTCCGCCGAGTTCGATTTTCGCGCGGTCGCGCACGTTGTTTTCCGGCTCCTGTAAAAGTTCGAGCAGCTTCTCGATGGGCTCGCCGGCGATCTTCGCGGGCTTGAGCAGCGGCATGCCCTCGAAGGTCAGCCGGTAGATGCGGCCGTGGTCCATTTCGCGGTTCGGGTCGCGCAGATGATGCTGAAGATGGCCGATGAGCGGCTTGTGCCAATCCATGAAATAGAGCGAGCCATCCGGCGCGACGGTGATGCCGGACGGGCGAAAATTTGGGTCGTCCGAGGTGATGAGATTTTCCAGCGTCTCGCCTTTCAGCCCCGAGCCGTCCTCCGTCACCGCGGCGCGAAAGATGCCCTGGATGCTGATGACGTTGCAGTTCAGGAAATTGCCGTTGAAGTCATCCGGCCACGCGCGGCTCGACAGAAAAGCGGTGCCGGGGCACGGGCGCGACGGGCGGTTCCAGAACGGATTCATGGTCGGGTGCGTGCCGTCGGTGTGACCGCTGAAGGCGGGTGCGAAGTAGTTCACGTTGCCCGTGGCGTCGGTGATGATGTCGTTGCCCCAGTAGTCGAAAACCTTGCCGTGCGGATTGGCAAAACCGTGCGCGATGTAGCGCTCGAACCGGCCCGTGCGCGGCTCCCAGCGGTAGAGGCAGCCGTTCTGATTCCGCACCGGCCCCCACGCGGTCTCGACCTGCGTGCGGTGGAAAATGCCGTCGCTCAAATAAATCGCGCCGCCCGGCTCGGTGGCCATCGAGTTTGTTTCGTGATGCGAGTCCGCGGCGTCGAGACCGTCGAGCACGCGCTCTTTCGTGTCGCCCTTGCCATCGCCATTCGTGTCGCGCACGAACCACAAATCCGGCGACTCCATGACGAAGACGCCGTCCTTGTAAAACTGAAAACCCGTCGGACAATTCAGCCCGTCGAGGAAGGTCGTGCATTTCGTCGCCTTGCCATTCGGGCCAATGTCAAAGACCAGCAGCTTGTCGCCCTCCTTGCTCCACGGCGTGCGCTCCGGGTAGTTTTTCCAGGCGGAAATCCACAGCCGGCCCTTCGTGTCCCACGCCATCTGCACTGGGCTCACCAACTCGGGAAACTGCTCCTCGCTCGCCACCAGTTCCACCTTCACGCCCTTCGGCACGGTCATGTGCGCGATGGCCTCCTCGGCTCCGAGAAAAATGTACGACCCGTCGGGATTCGGGCCGGGTTTGTTCGATTGAATCTTCGGCACCTCCGGCGCATTCGAGTCGTCGATCTTCAGGTCGCCGCCTTTCGCCACCGCCCACACGCGCTGCTCGCGGTTGTCCGTCATCACGTCGCGCACCGCCAGTTCGGGATGCAGCACCGCGCGGTTGTCCACCTTCGGCCCGCCCTTGCCGGACTCGTAGCCGATGGTCGAACGCCCGCCGAAAATATTGTACTGATCCACCGTGCGGTAGCGGCTCAGCCACATCTCATTCTTCACCTGCACCGCCGCGCGAATCTTCTCCAGCACAGCATCCGCGGGCGGTGGCGCTGCGGCAAAAACCGCCTGGTAAAGCACCGGCGCGAGCGCCTGGTAGCCCGCGACCGTGAGGTGGATGCCGTTGTGCGTCAGCGGCTGCCTCGCGCTTTTGTAGAGCTGCTGCGAGGGCGCGAAAAGATCGGCAAACTGCACGTCGTTCGCCTTCGCCACCTCAGCCATCGCCGCGGTGTAGTTTTGCAGATTCGTGTTGTTCGCCGTTGGGTCGGGAAAATTCGCGTCCGGCATTTTCTCCTGCGCGACGGGCGAGCACAGCACCACGCGCGGCGCACCCTTGCCGCTGTAGTTTTTCGCCTTCAGCTCCTTGAGATACTTGTCGAGGTCGGCCTTGAATTTCTCGATTCCCTCGTAGCCCTTGAACGACTCGTTGAAGCCCCAGAACGCCAGCACCACATCGGCTTTCGTTTTCGCCAGCCACTCGTCCGGCGTCGGCACACCGTCCGAGCGCATGTGCGAGGTGATTTCATCCGCCGCGAACCCGAGGTTGCGAATCGAAATATCGTCCTGCGGATGCGCCTTGTGGATGAGCGCCTCCAGCGTCCCGTCGTGCTGCATGCGGTCAGCCAGCGCGTTGCCGACGATGGCGATGTGGTCGTCCTTTTTCAGCTCCAGCTTCGCCGGCGGCGCGGCGTGCAGTGCGAGGGCGGAGACGAGGAAAAGGGCGGTGGTGGCGAGATTACGAAGCATCATGATGAATGGTGTGGACTGGGGTTAAGGGCGGAGGTTCCGCGCACGGCACAAGTCGCGCACCGCCGCGGGAAAGGGGCGGGAACTTAGGCAGATACGGCAGTGCGGACAAAGTAATTCCGCCTCCAACATCCCGCGCCAAAGGTCAGCGCCGGGCCCAATGCCGTCGGCGCGCACCCGTGGCCGCCGCTATTTCACCTTCAGCAGCTCAATCTCGAAAACCAGCGTCTCGTTTGGCCCGATGGCCCGGCCCGCGCCGCGCTCGCCGTAGGCCAGGTTCGGCGGGATGTAGAGCATCCACTTCGAGCCTTCTTTCATGAGCTGGAGCGCTTCCGTCCAGCCTTTGATGACGCGATTCACCGGGAATTCCGCCGGCTCGTTGCGCTTGTAGGAGCTGTCGAATTCCGTGCCGTCGAGCAGCGTGCCGCGGTAGTGCGTGACCACCGTGTCGGTCAGCTTCGGCGTCTTGCCGTCGCCGTCCTTGATGACTTTGTACTGAAGCCCGCTCGGGAGCGTCTTCACACCTTCTTTAGCTTTGTTTTCCATGAGAAATTTTTCGGCGCGTTCGCTCGCGCCCGGGGTTTGTGCGACGCAGGCCGCGGTGAGGGTGAGCGCGGCGAGAACCGCGCGGATGGTGGTTTGGAGTGGCGTGGTCATTGGGTCTGAAAAAGGAACGCGGTCAGTTGCCGTCCTGGACGTGCTCCTTGCGCACGAGCTTGCCGATGGCGTCCACCTCGATGCGGAATTTCCGCCCCTCGTAGGTCACCTCCACCGCGTAGGTTTTCTTCGCCTCGGTCACGTCGATCTCCTTGAACTCGACGCCGCGCGCCTCCCGCAGCAGCGTTTTTTTCACCGCCGCCGGCAGCGTGTCGAGCGTGACCGGCTGGCCCTCCGGTTGCACCTCGTCGATCTCCTTGCGCATCACCCGCCCGCCCGCGTCGAGCTGCAGCGAGTAGTGCGTGCCGTCGATGATCAGGCCGATCACGTAGGCCGTGCCGTCGCTTTCATTCACGCGCTTGAAGTCATGCACCTTCCCGTCGCCCTTTTCCTTGTCGATGGTCGTCTGCACCTCCGCGGGAATGTCGATGGTCAGTTTGCCCGCGCCTTTTTCATCGGCGGCCAGGGCGGTGCCCAGCGCGAGACACGCGGCGAGGACGGAAAAAGTGAGCGGGAGGAATTTCATGCGTTCCGCTTTGCCACGTTGGAAAATGCGCGTCAACGGGTTTGTCACGCGCCGCGGAAAACGCGCTCGTATTCCTTTGTCCGCCAGCCCCAGACGAGAAACGCCGCGCCGATGAAGACCATGAAAATAGAAAGAAACTGCCCGGCAGAAATCCAGCCGACGGCCCACGCGCGGTCGGGCTCGCGGAAAAATTCGCCCACGATGCGCAGCACCGCGTAGAGGATGAAAAACGCGCCGGTCAGCACCCCGCGCGGCACCCGGCAGCGCGTGCGCAGCAGCCAGAGCAGGGTGAAAAGGACGGCGCCTTCGAGCAGCGCCTCGTAGAGTTGCGACGGGTGGCGCGGGGTGAGCACGGTGCGCAGCCAAGTGCGCGTCGCCTCATCGTGCTGGATGGCTGCGAGTGGCGGCAGCGGCGTATCGGCCCCCTCGAGTTCCTTCGGAAAAAGCATCGCCCACGGCACTGACGCGACGCCACCGTGCTCGCCCGCGGGCCGGCCAAAAAGTTCGCCGTTGATGAAGTTCGCCATGCGCACCAGGAACAAACCAATGGGCGCGACCACTACCAGCGAATCGCCGATGCTCGTCCACGAAACCTTTTTCCGCCGCGACCAAAACAGCGTGAACAGCACCAGCCCGAGGATGCCGCCGTGGCTGGCCATGCCGCCCTCCCAGACTTTGAAAACCGTGAGCGGATGGCGCAGCACATCGGCCAGGCCTTCTGTCGGAATCCAATAGAACAGCACCCAACCCAGCCGCCCGCCGAGCATCACGCCAAACACCGCGCACCAAGTGATGAAATCGCCAACCTGCTCCTCCGGCAAATCCGTGTAGCCGCGCCGCGCCAGCCATTTGTAGAGCCAGCCGCCGAGCAGGAAGGAAAGCACATACGCCAGCCCGTACCAGCGCAACCCCCAGCCCTCGCGAATCTCGAAAATGAACGGGCTGAAATCGTGAAGAAAGTAGGCGGGCACGCGCGGAAAAAGTGGTGTGAAACGGAGCGCGCGACTTCACGTTCTGCGCTGCCGCACGGCAATCCAAATCCCCCGCGAATTCGCTTCGACCTACTCCTTCTCTGCCGCCGCGCGCTTCATTGCCGCCGAGAGCTTCGCCACTTTCTGACGCATGACTTTCCCCGATTTGAACTTCACCGTCGCCCGCGCCGGAATGACGAAACTGCTGCCCGGCTGGTTCGGATTGCGCCCCACCCGCGGCTTGGTCAGCTTCACCTCGAGCACGCCGAAGTTGCGCAGTTCCACCGTCTCGCCTTCGGCCAGCGCGTCGGTGATGTAGTCGAGCGTTTTTTGCACCACATCGAAGACCTGATGCTGAACCATTCCAGTTGCGTTGCTGATCTTAACGACCAGCTCCCTTTTCGTGAGTGTTCCCATAAGTTGAGCGCGGAGTAAATCAGCGCCGCGCATTGCGGGCAAGCGGTTTGAAAAACAATCTGCGGGCCGCGAAGCGGCTCTGATAAAGGTTTCGCGGGCTATCGGGTGAACTCGCGCGGCGGCGGCGCGAGGTAGGTTTCCGGCGCGATTTCCGACGCCGTTTTGAAATGTACTTTCGCCAAGCTGCGCAAAATGTCCGGCCCGCGTGCAGCCACCAGATCACGCCCCGCCTGCTTCACCTGCGCCGACGCCCCGCGCGGCAGTTCGCTCTGCAATTCGCGCCCGGTTTTCCCCAGCCAATCAATGAACCGCTCTCGCGCCAAAATGGACGCCGCCGCGACCGCGAGATCGCTCTCCGCTTTCGTCCGCTGCTCCAGCACGATGCCGCGCCCGCGCTCCATCAGCGCGCGCTCGATGAGCTTCGGATTGGCAAACTGATCGCTCAGCGCGCGCGGGCAGTCGGGCCGCTGTTCGAGCAGCGTCTCGATGACCTTCGCATGGCCCCACGCGAGCAGCCGGTTGAGGTTGCCGAACTTCTTATAAAGCTCGTTGTATTTCTCCGGCCCGATCATCACCACGCTCTGCGTCGCGCCCGGCGTGCAGCGGATCATTTCCGCGAGATCGCGGATGCGCGCATCGCTGCCGATCCTTTTGCTGTCTTGGATTCCGGCCTGCATGAAGGCGTGCGCGATCCCGCTATCGACGTAGCAGCCGGCGATCACCAGCGGGCCGAAAAAGTCACCCTTGCCGCTTTCATCCACGCCGAAATGCGGCGCGAACATTTCGGGATTATGCACCTCCTCATAGCCCAGCTTCGCCTCGCCGAGCACCTCCGGCTCCAGCCGAAACGTGACGAAATCCTGCGTCCCCTTCCCTTGCAGAACGACCTTCGGCCCTTTCTCGTACACGGCCACGTTCAGCTTGTCCTTCACCGCGTAGTAGAGCGTGTAGGGCTTCGGCTCAAACTTGTAGCCATCCTCCTCCAGCAGCGTCCGCAGCTTCGCCGCCTGCGCCGCGGTGAGCGGCGCGGTGTAAAGCGTGAGCGGCTTCGGATTTTCGATTTCTGATTTTCGATTTTTGATTGGAGGCATGCGCGGCTAGGCAGTGTCGCGAAGCAGGTGGAAAATCCAAAATCCAAAATCGAGAATCGAAAATTCCGCGCCGCGCTCGCCCGCTGGTTCCACGCGCACGGGCGCGATCTGCCGTGGCGGCGGACGCGCGATCCTTACGCCATCATGGTTTCGGAGTTCATGCTCCAGCAGACGCAGGTCGTCACCGTGCTCGGTTTCTACGCACGCTGGCTCGCCCGCTTTCCCGATTTTCAAACGCTCGCCGCCGCGAGTGAGGCCGACGTGCTGCACGTCTGGCAGGGGCTCGGCTACTACTCGCGCGCGCGCAATTTACACCGCGCCGCGCAGCAAGTTTTCGCGCACCACGGCGGCGCGCTGCCGGATGACCTCGCCGCCATCGCCGCGCTCCCCGGCGTGGGGCGCTACACCGCCGGGGCCATCGCCAGCTTCGCGTTCGACCGCGCCACGCCGATCATCGACGCGAACATCGCGCGCGTGCTCGCGCGGCTGCTCGATCTGCGCGAGCCCATCGACACCGCGCGCGGCGCCGCGCTCCTCTGGCAGGCCGCCGAGGCGCTACTGCCCAAGCGCAGCGGGCGGCTGCACAATTCCGCGCTCATGGAACTCGGCGCGCTCGTCTGCACCCCGCGCACGCCGCAATGCCCGCGCTGCCCCGTGCGCGCCCATTGCGCCGCGAAAGATCCCGCCGCGCTCCCGCGCAAAAAGCCGCGCCGCAAAACCGTGGCCCTCGCCGAAGACTGCGCGTGGATCATCCGCGACGGCGCGCTTTTGCTCGCCCAGCAGACCGGCCCGCGCTGGCGCGGCCTGTGGAAACTCCCCGCACTTGCCACGCCCGCGCGCGCCGCGAAACTCCTGCTCGCGCTCGACTACCCCTTCACCCACCACCGCGTCACCCTCAGCGTTTTCGCCACACCGCCGCCGCGCGAAACCAGCGCCCATCAGCGGTGGATGCCCATCGGCGAAATCGAGACCCTCGCCCTCGCCACCCCGCACAAGCGCGCCATCCTGCGGCTCCTCGCCACAAGTTAAGGCGCGAGGCGCACCGACTTCAGCAGCC
>JANXWQ010000390.1 GCA_025351065.1 Chthoniobacter sp.
GGCCCAACTGTCGGGCGTGCGAGGGGGAATTTTCATGCGGCGGAGCGTGGAGAAAAACGGCGGCGTTGGCAACGGCGCGAGCGCCTGCCGGGGTTTTTGGCATGAACTCCCAGACAAACTCTAATCCCCTCGCCTCCACCCGGTCATTCACGCAGGTCTCCCGACCCCCCGATTTTCATCACCCATGCCGCCTAAACTTTTCCTCCTCGCCGCGCTGCTCGTCGCCCGCGCTGCCGCCGCCGAACCGCAGGTCGTCAACATCAGGACGCTCCAGGCGCAGATGCGCTATGACGTGACGGACTTCACCGTAGCGCCGGGCGCGGAGGTGCGGATCGTTTTTGAAAACACTGACGACATGCCGCACAACCTCGTCCTTTTCCAGACGGGCACGGACGTGGTGGCGGTGGCGTTGAAAAATCTGGAGAAGCCCGACGAGGCGATGAAGCGCGACTGGCTGCCGGATGATCCGCGGATGCTGGCGCACTCGAAGGCCGTCGCGCCAAAGACCAAGGATGAGTTCGTTTTCAAAGCGCCGGAGAAGGGCGGGAGCTATCCGTACGTCTGCACCTTTCCCGGCCACGCGCTGAGCATGCAGGGCCGGATGCGCGTGGCGCTGCCGGGGCCGGGGCTAAAGGGGCTGAAATTCGCGGTGTATCTCGGGGAGTGGAAAACGCTGCCGGACTTCGCCGCGCTCACGCCGCATCGCGAAGGCGCGGTGGCGGACAATCTCGTGCAGCTCAAGTTCGACGATTACAAGAACGGCTACGGCGTGGTTTTCACCGGCAAGCTGGCTGCGCCGAAGGACGGGGAGTACACGTTTTTTCTCGCGTCGGATGATGGCGGGCGCCTCGCAGTGGACGGGAAAAAAGTGGTGGAGGACGACGGCATCCATCCGGCCAGCGTGCGCGAGGGGAAGGTGAAGCTGAAGGCGGGCGAGCATGATTTCCGGCTGGAGTACTTTCAGGCGGCGGGCGAGGCGGAGCTTTTCGCGGCGTGGAGCGGCGAGGCTTTCACGATGACGCCGCTGTCGAAATGGGTGCCGGCGGGTTTGCTGTCCGCGCCGACGAAAAAGAAAAAGGACGAGACGCCGAGCATCCCGCTGGTGGTCGGAAAGGAGCCGGTGCTTTACCGGAACTTCATCGCCAATGCGGGCGGGCGGCCCATCGCGGTGGGGTATCCGGGTGGCTTCAATCTCGCGTGGAGCGTGGATCAGCTAAATGTGGCGCTGCTGTGGCGCGGGGCGTTCATGGACGCGGGGCGGCACTGGACGGATCGTGGCGGCGGCGAGCAAGCGCCGCTCGGCTACGATCTGCTGCGCCCGGCGGCGGATGTCGCGCCGCCTTTCGCCGTGCTGACCTCCGCCGATGCGGAGTGGCCGAAGTCCCCGAAAAAAACCGACGGTTCCGAGAGCCGCGCCGAGGGCTACCAATGGAAGGGCTACACGCTGGATGCGAAACGCTTTCCGACATTTTTGTACGAATGGAACGGCGTGAAAGTGAGCGACCGCTACGATGCTGAAGGCGACGCGACGGACGCGGGCAAACTCATCCGCACGCTCAAACTCACGGGGCCGATTCCGGCCAACGCGTGGCTGCGCCTCGCGAGCGGCACGATCCAGCCGGCGGACGGCGCGTTCGCCGTGGATGGCGGCGTCTTCGACGTGCAGGGCCGCAGCTTTGAAAACAAATACACCCTCGCCGCCCAAGGCGCGCAGGTCGTCGGGCGCAACCTCGTAGTACCCGCGCGGGCGGAAATCAAGGTCACCTACGCGTGGCCGGGCAGCCACGCGCACTGAGATGATGCGCGCACCGTCCGGCAGGAGGGCCAAAGGCCCGCATCCATACCAGCCTGGGGCAACGCCCCAGGTACCGCCAAACCAAGCGCGAGGGCTGAAAGCCCGACTCATCCCAGCGCCACGTCGGCGGGATGAAACGGGCTTTCAGCCCTCGATGTTTTTCCCGCCAGTTCCTGGGGCGTTGCCCCAGGCTGGGATGAGTTGCGCCGTTGGCGCACAAACCGCCCCGACTTCCGTTCCATCTTTCAAGCAACGCGCCCCATTTTCTCCGCCATGAAATCCCTCCCCATCCTCAGCGCCCTGCTCCTTATCGCCGCGCTCGTCCGCGCCGCTGACCCGCAGGAATCCGACTACTACAAGATCACCACTTTCGCGACGCCGCAGGACACCGCGCTTGAGGTCAGCTCCATCGAGCTGCTGCCCGGCGGCAAGCTCGCGCTCGGCACGCGCCGCGGCGAAATCTGGACCGTGGCCGGCGCGCAGGGCGATCCGGCGAAAGTGCAGTACCAGCTCTTCGCCTCCGGCCAGCACGAGGTCATGGGCCTCGCGTGGAAAGACGGCGCGCTCTTTGAAACCAACCGCTACGAGGTCGCGAAGCTCACCGACACCGATGGCGACGG
>JANXWQ010000402.1 GCA_025351065.1 Chthoniobacter sp.
CAGCGACCCGCTGGCGGGCAAAGTGAACGGGCGCGCGAACCGGCTCAGCGCGGACGAGGTGCGCGACATCCTCGGGCTCGCGGCGAGCCGCTGCGCCGAGACGCGCGCGGGCATCCGCCTGCCGCTCGGCACGCGGGCGAAGGTCTTCATCTCGGTGGTCAACAACCCGCATCAAAACGGCGTCGCGCCGCAGGTGCTCGGCTGCTTCCGCGTCGGCGAGGCCACGGTGTTCAGTTGGGACGTGTGCGTGCAAAAGGCGCGCACCGCCGTCTTCTTCTCCAACACGCAGCTCGCCAACAGTTGCCGCACGGTCGGCTTCCTTGCGCAGCGTTACTTTCCGCCGGGCATCGACGGCCAGCCGTGGGGGCCGTACTTCGGTTTCCAGGAAGCCGTCTCGCTCAAGACCAGCCCGGTCGCACACACCTTCCCCGGCAACCCAAATTTACCCAACGGCCTGACGATTTTTCCCGGCGGCTTTCCGCTTTATCGCGATGGCGAACTCGTCGGCGCGATCGGCGTCTCGGGCGACGGCGTGGATCAGGACGACATCATCACCGCCAGCGGATGCGCCAACTTTCTCCCATTGGATAGAATCCGCGCCGACAACTACCTCTACCGCGGCGTGCGGCTGCCCTACGCGAAATTCCCGCGCGACCCTTCGGAGTAGCCCAAGCCTCCGGCTTGGGTGCCGGTCTCACGCAAGCCGGAGGCTTGCGCTACTTTCCGCCCTTCGCAAACGCGGCCTGCAGCTCCTCCAGCGCCGACGCAAATTTCGCCGGGTCGAAATCCTCGCCCTCCCGCGCGAGGAGATTCGCGTGGTCGAGCGCCGGCTCGAAGTCCGCGGACTCCGCGCCGGTTTCCTTTTTGTGCGCACGCCACAGCCGGTCGAGCGCCGGCACGAGCACTTCCGCGCGGAGGCGCAACTCGGCTTTGTCCGCTTTCGGTTCGGAAAATTCCGCGCGCAATCCGGCGTAATCTTTCAGCAAGGCGGCGGTCTGTTCCTTCGTCCAAAGCGTCTTCGCCGCATTGCGCGCGAGCTGGTCCGCCGCGGTTTGCACCGCGCCGAAATCCTCGCCCGACGGCAGCTCCTTTTTTCCCGCGTCCGTTTTGCGTAGCAGCCAGACGAGCGCCTTCCAGCGCGGGACCAGCGCCTCGTCGCGCTTCGCGGCGAGCTTCCAGCTCAGCTCGCGCAGCGCGGCGGCCTGACCCGTGAGCCACTGGCGCGGACCCAGCGATGGCCGCTCGTCCTTGTAGTGCGGCGGTTCGGCGAGCGCCTGCCCGTCGAGCTCGAAATAAAGCTCCGGGTGCCCCGCGCGGCGGATCGGTTCATCGAGATTCAGGTGGCAGGCGACGCAGGTATTCGCGCGGCCATAGATGTCATTCAGGTCGCGCATGCCGGTGGCCACGATCTGCTGAAAACTCACGTCGGGCCGCGTGTGAAAGAGCCGCCAGTTTTCCGCGGGGCCGTGGCACGACTCGCAGCCCACGCCCTTGTCCGCGTGGGTGTCTTTCATCAGCCGCTCCAGCGGCACTCCCTGCATCGGCGCGTGGCACACGTTGCACTGCGCGGCCTTCGCCGGATCGCCTACGATCCCGAGCGACTCCGCGATGCGCAGCGACGTGCCTTTGCCGAGAATGCCGTAGGACACCGCGTGCCGGTCTTTGTGTTCGTAGATCACGCACTCATTGCGCCCCGTGCCGCCGCCGTGGCAGCTCGTCGAGGAACACGACGGCGAGCCGGTGAATTTCAGCTTCACCGCTTTCGCGTCGTCGGCCGCCTGCGCGTGGAGCAGGAGCGCGCTGCCCGCCAGAACAAGGCGGATCGTGAGCGAGAAATTCATTGGGGCCACGGCGCGCGATTTAACATCCGCCCCGGTGAAGTCGAGCATCGAGTGCGGCGGCCCCGGCTTCCGTGCTGGCGCAGACGCCGGCGCTCGGACTAGCCTCAGCGCACTCAGCGAATGGACCTCCTGCCTTAGCCCATGCGAATCGACCGCTCCCACTTTTCGTGGCTGCTTTTCACGCTCGTGGCGACGGCATTCGCCACGCTGCTCTACACCGCCAATTTTCACCCCCACCGCCTGCCGTTCCATTTCCCGCTGCCCGCCTTCCTTGGCGACGCACCGCCGGCCCGCGAGGCGCGCGGCTCCGCGCCGCTCGGCCTCATTTTCGGCACGCTCGCTTTCGCCATTTTCCTTTTCGCATCCGCGCTCGGCATTCGGAAAAAGCAGCGCCTGTGGCCGATTGGACGCGTGCGCTTTTGGCTGAAGGCGCACATCTGGCTGACCATCTTCACCATCCCGCTCGTCCTTTTCCATTGCGGCTTCCACGCCGGCGGACGCCACGCCCAGTGGCTCATGGTGCTGTACGTCATCGTGATGGCCAGCGGCTTCGTCGGGCTCGCCTTGCAACAATTTATGCCGGGTCTGATGAAGGACCGGCTGCCGCGCGAAGTCGTCTTTGAACAAATCCCGCGCCTGCGCGAACAGCTCTTCGACGCGGCGGCCGAGCTGCGCGAAAGACTGCGCGCGCGCGAACGCACCGCGTCATCCGCCGCCCACGCCGCGCCGGTGGCGGTCGCCGAAGATCCGTCCGTGCGCGTACTCGCGCAGTTCCTCGACGACGACTGCCTGCCGTATCTCGCGGCGCGGCGCGGCGACCGCCTGCGGCTCGGCGAAAGCGCCACGGCCGGCGGAATTTTCCGCTCGATCAAAGTGAGCGTCGCCGCGGAGTGGCGCCCGAACGTGGAAGCGCTCGAGCAGTGGTGCAACGAGCGCCGCTGGATGGACGTCCAGACAAAATTCCAGCACTGGCTGCACGGCTGGCTGCTGGTGCATGTGCCCGCCTCCTTCGCGCTGCTCGTGTTCACCGCGTGGCATGCCTGGGCCGCATGGCGTTTCATCTCGCCCTAGGGCGCCATGGCCGAGGAAAAGCCCACGCAGAAAAAAATCTCGCAGCGTTACGACGGCGCGGCGGACTACCCGCGGCACCCGCATTATTTCCGCCGCCTGCGCGGACGGCTCTTCGCCGCCACCGCCGTGGTCTCGGTCCTCGGTGCGCTCGCCTTCAGCTTCTGGGGAAAAAAGGACGCCTACAGCCCGGGGCCGATTTCGCAGAACCACGCGCGCTTTGCCAGCGACTGCCGCGTCTGCCACCTCGACGCCGACCGCAACTTATTCGCGCTCGGCCAGCGCGCACCCGACAGCACCGACGCGACGCAGGCGCTCGCGAAATCTTCCGTCTCGCTCATGGATGCGGCGTGCCTCCAGTGCCACTCGGCCACCCGGCTGCACCTGCCGCAGGCCGCGAGCTTCGGCATCCGCGCCGTGTCGAGCCAGCTCACCGTCGTACATGCCACCGGCTGCGCCACCTGCCACCGCGAACATGTGGGTCGCGACCGCATGGCGCTGCCCAGCCAGCAGGCGTGCATCGCGTGCCACAACAATGCCGACGAACTCAAACGCGCGCGCCGCTCCGTGCAGCTCGCGCACACCGCCCTCGCCGCCACCGGCGAGAACCGCGACCTCGGCGACGGCGTCGTCCGCTTCCTCGCACCCGCGCGGGCGCTCGGCACGCTGCCGCCGTTCCCGAGCTATGCCAAGGGGCATCCCCCCTTTGCCTATGAGCACGCCGGGGTGCGCGATCCCGCGGTGCTGAAATTCAATCACGAGCGCCATCTCCGCGCCGACCTTCCGCAGGTGGACCAGCACCGCCTCGGTTGCGCGGACTGCCACCGGCCCGGAGCCGACGGCGCTTTCATGCAGCCCGTGAAATACGAGCAGCACTGCGCGCAGTGCCACACGCTGCAGTTTCAGCCGAGCCTTCCGGCGCTGCGCATTCCGCACGGCGACGCGGAAAAAGTGCGCTACTTCCTCGCGAGCCGCGAAATGTCCTTCGAGCTGGCCCTGCGCGCTGAAGGCGTCAGCGATCCCGACGAACTCCGGCAGCGCGTGCAGCTCGAAATGCAGGCGCTCGCGCGGCGCGTTTCCAACAACCTCCATGACCTCGAACAGCGGGTCTTTTTCGAGGGCGATCCACCGGAGCAAAAAAGTGACCGCCTGGCGCGCGCGAGCCACCCGAAATTCCTCACCGAGTGCGCGAAGTGCCATGCCGTGAGCCCCGGCGACGCCAGCCACGCGCCGCTCGTGCAGCCGCCCGGCATGGCCGAACGCTGGGTGCAGCACGGCCCTTTCACCCACCTCCCGCACCAGCACATGCGGTGCATCGACTGCCACGCCGCCGCGACCAAAAGCACCGCCACGAGCGACATCCTGCTGCCGCCGCAAAGCCTCTGCGCCGAGTGCCACCGCGCGCCCGTCGCGGCAGCCGAAGCCGCCGCCGCACCGCGCGGCGACAGCCATGCGCTCGCCGCCACCCAGCGCGCCACTGGCGGCATCAAGGCGGACTGCACCAACTGCCACGGCTTCCACGCACCGCCCGACGCGCAGGCCATCATCGAAGCCCTCGCCCCGCCGCGAAAGTCCGCGGGAAACGGCGCGGCTGAGTAATCGCTTTAGCCCCGGCGCGGAGGACGAAATGAACACCATCTTTGCCGCGGGTTTTCTTTTGTTCCAGCGGTGGGCCGTTCCGTGCTAGAAGCGCGCGCATGTCCAACTCGGAAACCCGATTCGCGGTTCTGCTTTTTTCCGACATCGTTGGTTCCACCGATTTGAAGCAGCGGCACGGCGTCCCGGCGTTCGCCGAAGCGCTGCGCGTTCACAACGCCCACTTCGAGCGCGCGGCCGGCGAGTGCCGCGGCATCCGCATTTTGCAAAACATGGGCGACGGCTATTTCGCCGAGGGCGACAGCGTCTCGGAAGTCGTGAAGTTCGCGCTGCTTTTTCAGGACGCCATGCGCGCCGGGCCGTGGGGTGAAATGCGACTGACCGCGCGGGTCGGCATCCACGCCGGCGAGGTCAGCGCGATGGATGCGGCGGGCGGCAGCGGCCTCATGGGGCCGGCGGCGGACCTCGCCGCGCGCGTGATGAGCCTCGCGGTGGGCGGGCAGATTTTACTCACGCGTTTTCCGTTCGATGAGGCGCGGCATTTCATCCGCGAGCATCCGCCCGTCGCGGAAAAAACCATGCCGCCGCTGCGCTGGCTCGCGCACGGCCCGTACATGATGAAGGGCCGCGATGAGCCGCTGGATATTTTCGAGGTCGGCCCGGAGGGTCTCGCGCCGCTCATCCCGCCGCCCGACGGCGAGAAAGCCAAGCGCCACATCCGCCCCGGCGAGGAGGAGACGCTCGGCTGGCGGCCCGCCGTTGGTCTGGAAATCCCTGGCCGCGCCGGCTGGCATCTCACCGAGCGACTCGGGGCCGGCGGCTTCGGCGAAGTGTGGACCGGCGAGCACTCCAAGCTCCACCAGCGCCGCGCCTTCAAATTCTGCTTCGACGACGAGCGCCTCCGCGCCCTCAAGCGCGAAGTCACCCTCGTGCGCCTGCTCCGCACCGCCCTCGGCGACCGCGACGACATCGTCCGCTTTCACGAACTCAAGCTCGACGCCCCGCCTTTCTATCTCGAAAGCGACCTCGCTCCGCATGGCAACCTGCTCCAGTGGGCCGAGCGCGAGGGTGGCCTCGAAAAAATTTCGCTCACTCAGCGCATCGCCCTCGTCGCCCACACCGCCACCGCGCTCGCCGCCGCGCACAGCATCGGCGTGCTGCACAAGGACATCAAACCGACCAACATCCTCATCTTCGACGCGCCCGAGGGCGGGGTGCGCCCGCGGCTGGTGGACTTCGGCATCGGCACGCTGGCCGACCCCGGCGTGCTCGCGCAGCACGGCGTCACCGGCGCGGGCTTCACGCGCGCGACCATTGAGCACAGCACCGGCACGCCGACCTACAGCCCGCCCGAATACCTCGCCGGACGGCCCTACACCATCCAGGGCGATGTCTATGGCCTCGGCGTGCTGCTCTACCAGCTCGTCACCGCCAAGCCGCTCGAACCGCTCGCCGCCGGCTGGGAGCGCGACATCGCGGACCCGCTCCTGCGCGCCGACATCGCCGCCTGCGTGGACGGCGAGCCTGCCCGCCGCCTGCCCAGCGCCGCCGACCTCGCCGAGCGGTTGCACTTGCTGGAAACCCGCCGCGCTGCGCATGCCACCGAGCAGCAGCGGCAGGAAAGATATGCCTGGCGCAAACGCACAGCCCGCCTAGCGATTATCGGTGCCGCCGTGGCCGTGGTGGCCGCCAGCGTCCTAGGCTTGGGGTTTTTCCGCGAACGCAACTTGCGGCGGCACGCCGACGCCGCGGAGCAAAGGCGGCTCGCCGGAGAGGCACAGCGGCTCGCCGACCGCAAACGCTTTGCTCCGGCGCTTGTGGAAGCGGCACGGGTTCTGATAGGGCGGCGCGATTTCGCGGCGGCCAAAGTCAGCGTCGAGCAGGCGGTGGAATACGACCCGACACTTGATGCCGCGCGCGGCGTACAGGCGGCGCTGCTCGCCGAGGCACAAGACTTTGCAGGTGCGACCGTTGTGCTCGCGGGTGCGGTCGGGCCGGATGCTGCCTTGCGCACCCTGCACGACCTCTGCCGCAGTGCCACACCCGCGCAAACCCCGGAACCCGGAAAGCTCGGCGAGGTTTTTCAGGCGCTCGGCTTGTCGGCGCTGGCCGAGAGTTACTTTGTACGCGCAGGCAACCATGTAAAAGCTGCCATCGCCAAGATTGAAGCGGCGTGGCCCGCCGCCGGTGCGGCTGTGAAAATTCTCCCTAGCGGAAACCTCGAAGTGTCGCTCGCCATACGCACCGATGTAACTGATCTCGCACCTCTGCGAGGTCTGCCGATCGAGGGGCTGCATCTTGATCGAACTCCGATTCGGGATCTCTCGCCGCTCATTGGCATGCCTTTGCGAAATCTTACCTTACTTGAGACGGCTGTTTCTGATCTGTCTCCCCTACATGGACTGCCGTTGGTGCATCTTGAGCTGACGCGCTGCCCGCAAGTCCGCGATATTTCTCCGCTGCTCGATGTGCCGTTGACGATGTTATTCATGCAGGGCACCGGAGTCGCAGACCTATCGGCGCTGCGGAACGCACCGCTGCAACGCCTCGACGTTTATTCCACTAAGGTTAGCGATCTTTCCCCGCTGCATGGCCGGCCGCTGATCTACCTGCAAATTGGCGATACTCTGGTATCCGACTTATCCCCCCTTGCGGATACCCCTCTCGAAGCACTTGAAATGGACGGATGCAAAGTCACCGACCTGAAGCCGCTGGCGACAACAAAGCTGTCACGCCTCACAATGAGCGGAGTGCCGGTTCGTGATCTCTCGGCGCTCCGCGGACTGCCCTTGAAAAGTTTATACATCACGCAAACGGAAGTTTCCGACGTTGCGTTGCTGGCCGATTTTCCACTGGAGGAATTG
>JANXWQ010000449.1 GCA_025351065.1 Chthoniobacter sp.
ACGGCCAGTACTGGGGCGTCACGAACATCGACGAGCGGCCCGAGGGGAACTTTGGCGCGACGTATTTCGGTGGCGATGCCAACAACTTCGACACGATCAAAGTCGCGCCCGACAGCGGCTACGTCATCCAGGCCACGGACGGCGAGCTGGGCCTGCCGGTGCCGGGCGATCCGAGCGACCCGCAGCAGTTCGGCCGCGGCTGGTACCGGCTGTGGCTGCGCTGCGATCAGGGTTTTTCGGCGACGAACACCGCCACGCAAAACGACGCGGTTTTCCAGGAGCTGCTCGGGAAAAATCCCGACGGCACGGCGAACGTGAATTTTCCCGTGCTGCTCGATCCGGTGAGCCTCTCGGACTACATGCTCGTCATTTACTACTCGGGCAATCTCGACGCCGCGATTTCCAACTTCATCAGCAACACGAAGCCGAACAACTGGTTCGGCACGCGCGACCGCACGGGCGCCTCGGGCGGGTTCAAATTCATGCTGCACGACTCCGAGCACACGCTGCTCGACGTGAACGCGGACCGCTTCGGCCCTTGGCCGGCGGGTAGCACCGCGCAGCAGGGTGCGAGCGCCTTCAGCTACAGCAGCCCGCAGTATCTGTGGCAGCAGCTCATCAACTCGCCGGAGTTCCGCGCGGTCTTCGCCGACCGCGTGCAAAAGCACGCCTACAACGGCGGCCCGCTCACGCCCGCCTCCGGGCTCGCGCGCTGGAACGCGCGCACCGCGATGATCGACCGCGCCATCGTCGGCGAGTCCGCGCGCTGGGGCGACTCAAAGCACACGCCGGCCTACACGCGCGACACCTGGCTGGCGGCGGTCAACAACGTGCGGCTCAATTTTTTCCCAAACCGCACGGCGAATTTCATCGCGCAACTGCGCACGCACGGCGTTTTCCCGAGCATTGAAACGGCGGTCTTCAACCAGCGCGGCGGCAGTGTCGCGGCGGGCTTCAACGTCACGCTGACGAACCCCAACGCGAGCCCCGCGGGCCAGACGATTTACTACACGCTCGACGGCACCGATCCGCGGCTGGCCGGCGGCGCGATTGCGCCGACGGCGCTCGTGTACAGCACGCCGATTCCGATCGGGATTTCAAAAACCGTGCGCGTCCGCATCAAGAGCGCGACCGAGTGGAGCGGGCTCGACGAGGCGACGTTCTACGTGCTGCAAAATTACGCCGGCCTGTTCGTCACCGAAATCCACTACCACCCGCTCGCGAACGGCGCGACCAGCGGCGACGAGTACGAGTTTCTCGAACTCAAAAACACGAGCGCGAACACGATGGATCTGAGCGGCCTGAGCTTCACCGCGGGCCTCACTTACAGCTTCCCGACCGGCACCACGCTTGCGCCCGGCGCGTTCTACGTGCTGGTGCGCAACGCCGCGCAATTTGCCGCGCGCTATCCGGGCGTGGCCTACCAGGGCATCTACACGGGCAAGCTCAGCAACAGCGGCGACACGATCACGCTTTCACGCACGACCGTCGGCACGATTTTCAGCTTCAACTACAAGACCGCCGGGCCGTGGCCGGTGTCGCCGGACGGCGCGGGCTTTTCGCTCGTGCTGAAAAATCCGGCAGCGAATCCGAGCATGGACGACTCCGCGAGCTGGCGTGCGAGCGCGGCCATCGGCGGCTCGCCGGGTGCGGACGATCCGGCGGTGAACATCGCTGGCCTCGTGGTCAATGAGGCGCTGGTGAATTCCGTCAGCGGCCTCACGGACACGATTGAACTTTTCAACCCGACGGGCGCGGCGGTGGATGTGGGCAACTGGTGGCTGACCGACAGCACGAGCACGCCGAAAAAATACCGCATCCCCGCCAGCACGATCATCGCCGCGGGCGGCTTCGTGGCATTCAACGAAGCGCAGTTCAATCCGACGCCGGGCGTGGGCACCAGCTTCGCGCTCGATGCGAATGGCGAGCAGGTCTATCTCTACTCGGGCGACGCGGGCGGCGCGCTCACGGGCTACAGCCACGGCTTCGACTTCAAGGCGGCGGAGCAAAACGTTTCCTTCGGGCGCTATCTCAACAGCATTGGCGATGAAACTTTCCCGCGCCAAATCAGCCGCACCTTTGCCGCGATGAATTCCGGCCCGCTCGTCGGGCCGCTGGTGCTCAACGAAATCCAGTACTTCCCCGCCGCGGGCTACGATGAGTTTGTGGAAATCAAAAACATCAGCGCGAGTACGGCGCTGCTCTACGATCCCGCAAACGTCGCGAACACCTGGCACCTCAGCGGGCTGAACTACGATTTCCCGGCCGGCCAGTCCATCGCCGCCGGGGCGCTCGCGCTCGTCGTGCCGATTGATCCCGCCGCTTTCCGCGCAAAGTACAACGTGCCGGCTGGCGTGCAGATTTTCGGCCCCTACGCCGGCGCGCTGCAAAACAGCGGCGAGCGTCTTTCGCTCGAACAGCCGGGCGTGCCGTTCACCGTCGGCGCGGTCACGACCGTGCCCTTCATCGTCATCGACTCGGTGCGCTACAACGACAAGACGCCGTGGCCGGTGAGCGCGGCGGGCAGCGGGCCGTCGCTGCAGCGTTTGAGCGCGACGGTGTACGGCGACGATCCGGCGAACTGGTTTG
Source organism: Chthoniobacter sp. (assembly GCA_025351065.1). Taxonomy (GTDB): domain Bacteria; phylum Verrucomicrobiota; class Verrucomicrobiia; order Chthoniobacterales; family Chthoniobacteraceae; genus Chthoniobacter. The sequence continues at coordinate 2,590 of JANXWQ010000449.1, forward strand.
CCAGCGGCATCACGCCCGGCACGGCCAACGCCTACAACCAACCGCCGAGCGTCACGCTGCTCGCGCCGACCAACAACGCGATCTACACGCTGCCCGCCGCGATCACGCTCCAGGCGACGGCGAGCGACACGGACGGGACGATTGTGAAAGTCGAGTTCTACGACGGCAGCACGAAAATCGGCGAAGCCACGAGCGCGCCTTACATTTTCACTTGGTCGAACGCCTCGCCGGGCCCGCACGCGATCACCGCGAAAGCGATCGACAGCGGGCTCGCCGTTACCGTTTCCACGACCGCGAGCATTACCGTCATTGCGCCCGCCATCGGCAACGGCGCGGGCCTCACCGGCAACTACTACGCCGACCCGAACCTCACGCTCGTCTATCCCGCCACGCCCACGTTTTCGCGCGCCGATCCCGTCGTCAATTTCACCGGAAGCTGGCCGAACACCGGTGGCATCGGCAACTCGCGCTTCCTCGTGCGCTGGCTCGGGCAGGTCCTCCCGCGCCTCACGCAGACCTACACTTTCAAAACCGTGTCGGACGACGGCGTGCGGCTGTGGGTGGACGGGCAGCTTATTATCGACAACTGGACCTACCACGGCGACACGATCAACTACGGCTTCATCGACCTCACCGCCGGGCAGCTCTACGACATCAGGATGGAATTTTTCCAAGGCGACGGCGGCGAAACCGCGACGCTCGCGTGGTCTGCGGTGTCCGGCGGATTGCAGGAGGAGATCATCCCCACGAGCCAGCTTTACCCGACTGGCGCGCCGATCATCGTCACGCCGCCGCAGCCGCAGACGGTCGAGGCGGGCTTCACCGCGACGTTCAGCGTGCTCGCCGCGGGCACCGGGCCGTTCACCTACCAATGGCGTTATAACGGTGGGAACATCGCCGGCGCCACCGGCCAGTCGCTCGTGCTGAATGAAGTGCTGCTGAGCCAGGCCGGAAATTATTCCGTGGTGGTCAGCAACGCCTTTGCGCCCGCCGCCACCAGCGCAAATGCCGCGCTCACCGTCACCTTCACCGACACGGATGGCGACGGCATCCCCGACTGGTGGGAAACGGCGCGCGGCTTGGACCCCAACAGCGCCGCCGACGCCACGCTGGACAAGGACGGCGACGGCAAAACGAACCGGGAGGAATTTCTCGCCGGCACGGATCCGAACGATCCCACGAGCGTGCTGCGCGCCGTCGTCGCCAAAGTCGGGACCGGCTGGAAGATCACCTTCACCGCGCAAAGCCGGAAGAGCTACACCGTGCAGTACAAAAACGCGCTGCCCGCCGCGACGTGGACGAATTTGCAAAATGTGGCCGAGCAGCCCGGCGTTCGCACCATCGACATCACCGACACCAGCGCCGGGGCGCAAGGCACGCGCTTCTACCGCGTCATCACGCCCGCAGTGCCGTAGGCCGGAGCTGTAGGGAAAAGCTGCCAGCTTCCCCCGGCGGCCAAGCGCCAGGCTTATTTTACGGTCACTACCGCGAAATGTCCGACTGGCTGAGGATCTTGAACTGCTGGCCTTCGAGCACGGCGACGGCGCATTCGTTGTCCTCGACGTGGAGCGCGAGGGCGGTGCGGCCGCGCGGGCGGGTGAGGAGGGCGTAGCTGCCGAAGATATTGCACTCGGCGGCGAGGAGCGCGGCGAGGAGGCGGCCGAGTTCGGTGGCGCCTTCCTTGAGTTCCACGACCACGAGTTCGCAAATCGAGAAGGGGATGGCGTGCTCGATGAACATCTGCTGCACGCTCTCGGGGTCGCTCACGACGATGCGCACGATGGCGGTGTCCGCGGAATCCTGCACGCTGATGGCGAGGACGTGGATGTGCCGCTCATTCAGGATGCGGACGACATCGAGCAGCGTGCCGACGCGGTTCGGGAGAAAAATGGAGAACTGCGTGACGCGCGGGCCGCCCAGTTTTTCGGTGGTCTGCGTGTCGAAGGGCATGGTGTTAGCGGTAGCTGTAGATGAGGCAGAAGGCGGCGGCTTTGCCTTCGGTGACTTCCACTTTGATGTAGTACGGGCCGCTTGCGGTCGGCGCGAAGCCGGCGGCGGCGGCCGAGGTGTCGGCGTACGGGTCGGTGGTCATCGGCTTGCCGTTTTCGTCATAGACGGTGACGGCCACTTTTTTCGCCGCGTCCGTCGCGCCGACGGTGAACCAGTACTGGTTGCCCGCGTAGAGATTGACCTGGATGAGCGCTGGCTTGCCGGGCTCGAACTTGCCGCCCCAGTTGCCGTCGCGCAGCTTGAAGCCGTCGTTGGAAAACGCGCCGGCGATTTCGAGCGCGAGCTTGCGGGCGTTGACTTCGTCGTCGCTGGCGGCGCGGAGGGGAGCCGCGGCGGTGGCGGCGGCGAGGGCGAGGGTGAAAAGGAGGCGCTTCATTTCGTTTGTTTCTTGGTGATTTCCTTCACGACTTCGGTGGCGAGGGCGTTGACCTGTTTCACGTCATCGGCACTGGGCGCCTTGTCGGTGGGGAAGGCGATGAACTTCTCGATCTCGCCCATCTTTTTCCGCACCGCGGCCACGCTCGGGTCGGCCTGCGACTTCTCGCCAAGCTTGTCGAGGCGCTTGTTGAGAAAGGCGACGATGCCGGGCTGGCGGAGCAGTTTCGCGCCGGGCTCGGTGTAGTTTTTCCCGAGGTAGCCGCTCATCACCTCCATGGCCCGCAGCCAGCCGCCCACCGTTACGAGCGTCACGAGGTCGGAGTCTTTGCGCTCCGTCATGCCGGCTTTCACCTCGTTCTGCGTGGCCTCCATTTCCTCGCGGAGCTGATCCCATTGGCTCTGCGCGGCGAAGTTCGCGATGCTCGATCCGCGTTCGACCACGTCCTTGCTCACGCCCAGCGTCTTGGCGAGGGCGAGGATGTCTTTGCCGATGTTTTTGATCTGCGGCGAATCCTCCGCCTCGATGGCCACGTAGCCGTCGGCGATGAGCCCGCCGAGGTTGAGCGCCATCTGCGGGCGGCTGGTGTAATTCGTGGCGATGGGCGCGCGAAACATCTTTGTCCAGTCGATCTTGCCGAGCTTGTTCAGCGTGGCCATGAATTCGCCCGGCATCGGGATGGAAAGCTCGTCGGTGCGCGCGGCGTCGGCGATTTCCTGCGGGGTCAGCGGCGTGGCCTCGCCAGATGCGGAGGCGCACAGACAAACGGCTGCGAGGCCGCTGGCGAAGATGCGGAGAGTCGGGATCATTGGCGGACGTTAGCGGGCGGGAGAGCGGGAGTGAAAGTGCAAAGTGCGCGGGCGCGCCGAGTTTCCACTTTCCCTTTCATTTTCGCTCCGTAGTCTCCGCCGCCTATGAAAGCCCAAGTCATCGTGATGCCAAAACAGACCGTGCTCGACCCGCAGGGCGTGGCCGTGCGCGACGCCATCCATCATCACGGCATGCCGGCGGTGAAAGCCGCGCGCGTCGGCAAATTCATCGAGCTCGAACTCGACGGCACGCAGACCGAGGCGCAGCTCCACGAGGTCTGCCGCGACCTGCTGAGCAACCCCGTGATCGAGGACTACAAGCTGATCATGGAAGCCTGAGCGATGAAAGCCGCCGTCATTCGTTTTCCCGGTTCTAATTGCGATCAGGACTGCGTCCTCGCCCTGCGCGATCTCGGCGTCGAAACCGACTTCGTCTGGCACAAGGATGAGTCCGTCGCGGGCTACGACCTCATCGCGCTGCCCGGCGGATTTTCCTACGGCGACTACCTCCGCTGCGGAGCCATCGCGCGCTTTTC
>JANXWQ010000554.1 GCA_025351065.1 Chthoniobacter sp.
CGAAATAGCGCGAAGGTCTGGTGGCCGCGCCACCCGTGCGCCGCATCGCCTCACGAAAAAGCCCGGCAAGCCTGATTCACTCAGGCTTGCCGGGCTTCGTAAAAGTGGTTGCGGGGGTAGGATTTGAACCTACGACCTTCAGGTTATGAGCCTGACGAGCTACCAGGCTGCTCCACCCCGCGATTCGTGGGGGCGAAAGTAGCCGCCGGGTCGTGGGGCGCAAGGTTTATTTCAGCCTTTGTCGAGGCTGTACTTGCCGGGACCGATGAAGATGAGGGCGGCGAAAACTAGGGCGAGTTCGAGGGCGTGCGCAGCGGTGTCGAGGCCGTGGGCGTGGTACTCGCTGAGCGCGGCCACGCTCAGGGTGACGGCGAGCAGCAGGGCCGATGGGCGGAAAAAAAGGCCGAGCATGAGCAGGCCGACGCCGACGCTTTCCGCGAACGCGGCCATGAAACCCCAGTACCCGGGCCAGAAGTTGATGCCGAGGTGGCGCATGGCCAGGCCGGTGACTTTCCACCTGGCCAAACCGCCGGCGAGCAGTGGCCAGCCGTGGGCGTAGATGAAAAAGCCGCCGAGTGCGACGCGCAGAAAGAGCAGCGCGCCGTCGCGGAAGTTGGACAGGTTTTTCCACATGGGCGCGCAAGCTAGCGGGCGGGCCGGGCCGGGCGAGCCTAAAAAACGCCGATGAGCCGCAGCGAGGCGAGCAGGGCAAAGCCGAGCAGCAGCGCCTCGAAAACATTCTGCGGGATGATTTTGATGAGCCGCCGTCCGGCGAAAATCCCGAGCGCGATGGCGGGCACGCAGATCGCGCCGAAAAGCAGCGTGCCGCCGTGGATGAGCCCGAGTTGCGCGCTGAACGGCACTTTGCTGACATTGACGATGAGGAAGAACCACGCGCCGGTGCCGACGAGTTCGTATTTCGGCATCGCGATGGCGAGAAAGTAGAGCGACATGACGGGACCGGCGGCGTTGGCGAGCATGGTGGTCACGCCGCTCCAGACGCCCATCATCCAGGCGAACCAATGGCTGTGCGGCACGCGCTCGAAGGCGGCGGGCCGCCATTTTCGCCACGCCTGGAGTATGACCATCGTCAGCACGATCGCGCCGATGACCGGCTTGAAGCTCGCCGCGGGGATGTGTCGCATGAGCAAAAAAGCGAGGACGATGCCCGCGAAGGTGGGCGGCAGCATGCGGCGGATGGTGGCCCAGCGGGCGTGCTGGTGAAAGGCGAGCACCGACAGGACATCGCCGCAGATGAGCATGGGCAGAAGGATGCCGGTGGATTCCAGCGGGGGGAAGAGTTGCGCCATGATGATGACCGTGGCGAGCCCTGAGCCGGCGAATCCGCTTTTGGAAAAGCCGATGCAAAACGCCGCCAGCGTGGCGAGCAGCCATTGCCAGGGCGTGAAGTGTGGGAGCATCGGGGCGGCGAGGGTTTCAAATCGGCGGCGGCGATGGCAAGCGTGGCGCTCGTCAAATCGGCGGCATGCCCCGAAAAAGATTCAGCCCCCCGCAACCGAATGGCTGCGAAGGGCTGATGTTCCCCCCAGAACAATCTTCTAAATACATGTGAAGATTGCCACGGCGGCGGGAAGGGTGCAAAGACTTTTTTGAAATAAGTTTAATATCGCGCTGAAAATACTGATTTTACCGCATAAATTAGCAATGCTACTTGTTAAATTTATTACTATCGGGCGCAGGCTTCACCTGTCCTGACGGCTCACTTTTCCTCTGATGCCGCGATGATTTTCACGAGGAGCTGTGCGAGCGCGACCTTCGGTTCGAGGCCGGAGGTCACGAGCTGGATATTGGCGGCGAGGCAGGCGTCGAGGGCGAGGCGGAGTTCGCGGAGGGTGTAGCGCTGGACGTGGCTGGCGGCGATGCCGAGGGAGTAGGCGTTCACGGTGCCGTCTTTTTTGCGCGGCAGATGGGCGGTGGCTTCGGCGGGGAGGCGCTCGAGGGTTTTGCCGAAAAAGAAGGGCTGCGCGGGGCGGGTGAGGCGGTGGCGGGCCATCAGATCTTTGACCACGAGCAGATTCCGCACGGTCGGGATGATGGCGACGAGCAGGATGCCGATGGCGCTTTCGCCTTGGAAAAGAAGCTGGTCGAGCAGCGGGAGGGTGCGGTGGAGATTGCGTTCGGCGAGGGCGTTGCCCAGCTCGAAAACGATACCGGCGCGCGAGAGCGGCACGAGGAGGCGCACGTCATCGGCGCGCACTTCGCGGCGCGCGGGGCCGAGGTAGAGGTCGAGCTTTTCGAGTTCGTTTTCGATCACGCGGCGCTCGCCGCCGGTGAAGAGCGTGAAGAGCTCCAGCGCCTCGCTATCCAGCCGCAGTCCGCGCTCGCCCGCGCTGCCCGCGACGATCTCCGCGGCGGCCTGCTCCCAGCCGCTTTTGCCCGCGTCCACTTTGTCGAAAACCTCGATTTTGCCCAGCTTCCCGAGCGTCTTGTAGAAAGTGCGGCGCTTGTCCACGCCGACGGCGCTGAGCAGAAAGCGCGTGCTCTCGGGCAGCCCGGCGGTGAGCGTTTCGGCGAGCTTTTCCAGCGCATCGGTCACGGTCTGCGAGCGGCCCGTGGGGTCGTCGGCGAGGAAGGTCGCGCTCTTGAGCCAGACGAGTTTTTCGCCGCCGAAAAAAGGGAACGTCAGCAGTGCCTCGATGGTCTCGTGGATGCGCCCCGCGGCCATGTCCCCATTGTCCGCCACGCCGTCGATCACGTCGCAGCCGAAGTCCCCGCCGCCCGCCGGCGTCATCGCATCCGCCAGCGCGCAGGCGGCGCGCTTCACCTCGCTCTCGTCCGAGCCGAGCACCACGCAAATCTGCGCCTGCGCTTTGGTTTTCGCCGCAGGCATAGTCAGCGGCGGCGGTCAGTCGGGGACGTTTTCATGGATGGCGTAAGACCTAAACTCCCGCTCCAACGCCTCCAAGTTCATAAATCGCGAGCCGAAGCCTTTCGCGAGCGCCGTGTCGAAACGCGCGTCTTTGGCCAGCGCCTCCAGCAGCGCGCCGAAGCCGCGCTTGTCCGCGCCGCTGAGGAAACGCACGAGCCGCTCCGACTCGTCGTAAAACACATGCACCTGCGCCACGTCCTGCGGATACGCCAGCAGCGCCGTGAGTTGCCCCACCGGCAGATACAGCCCCGCCGGCACCCCGCGAGAAGTCGGCCGCGCCGCGTAGCCACGCGCCCGGTTGAACGCCGCGTAGCACCGCACCGCCGAGTTTTCCGCGTAGCCTTCGTTCAGCCACAGCGGCACGCCCGCGCCGAAAAATCGCTCGACCACCAGATGCGTGATCTCATGCCCGAGCGTGCTGCCCTTCCACTTCACCTGCGGATCCCGCTGGATGAAAAGCGACCCCGCCGCATGAATCCCGCCCGTCCACGGATCGAGCGCCCCGCGTTTCTGAAACTCCGCCCAATCCTCCGCGCCCTCGAAAATGTAAATGTGGCATTTCCTCTCCCACTGCGTCGTGTCTTTCTCCAGTTCCCGCGCGATGACCCGGTAGTAAAACTCCGCCTCCACCGACACGGGCGCGGCGATGAAGCCGTGGAAAAAATGATACACAAAATTCACCGTCTCCGCGTGCTTCCACTCGCCCGCGCGGATGCCCAGCGCCGCCTGCCCCAGCGGCGTCAGCGCGCGGTCCGAGAGCTGGCCGAGCGTCAGCTCAGTCAGCGCGCCATTTTCCTCCGCGGCGGTGGAAAAGTGCGCGCTGAACAATGCGGCGAGCGTCGCCACCAGCAGCCAGCTTTTGCGCCGCCGCCAGCGGGCGAGGGGACACAGCAGCGAGCGGTAAAGGGACAGCGGCAGATGCAAAAACATGCCCGCTTCCGATGCAGGCCGCATGCCCTGCGGCGCGTTAAGCGAACGCCTGCAGCGCGCGCAGCTTCGCCAAGGCGCGACCGCTTTCCACCTGCGCGCGGGCCAGCTCCAAGCCGTCGGTGAGATCGGGCGCGAGGCCGGTGATGACGAAACCCGCCGCTGCATTCAGCAGCACGAGGTCGCGGCGCGGGCCGCGCTCGGTGCCGTCGAGGATCGCGGTGAGGATGGCCGCGTTTTCCGCGCAGTCGCCGCCGCGCAGGGCGTCGAGCGGGCAGGGCGCGAGGCCGAGCGCAGCCGGGTCGATGGTGAATTCCCGCACCCGCCCATCCGCCACTTCGCACACCGCGCTCGGGCCGGTGAGCGCAAGTTCATCCATGCCGCTGCCATGCACCGCCCAGGCCCGCGTGCGGCCCAGCCGGGCCAGCGTGTCGGCGTACTTTGGCAGCAGCACGGGGGAAAAAATTCCGACGAGTTGAAACGGCGGACGTGCCGGATTCAGCAGCGGGCCGAGCAGATTGAAAATCGTCGGGAAGCCCTCCGCGGCCAGCGCCCGCCGCACCGGCGCGATCGCCTTGAAAGCCGGATGATACCCCGGCGCAAACACAAACCCCACCCCATGCGCCTCCACGCACCGCCGCAGCCCCGCCGGCGGCAGATCGATGCGCACGCCCAGCGCCTCCAGCACATCGGCCCCTCCGCTCTTGCTGGTGATCGCGCGGTTGCCGTGCTTCACCACGCACGCCCCGCCGGCGGCGAGGAGAAACATCACCGTCGTCGAGACATTGAACAGCTCCAGCCGGTCGCCGCCCGTGCCGCACACATCCACCACCGGCCCCGGCAGCCGCGCCGCGTCCAGCCCTGGCTCGACCGCCCGCGCCAGCAGCGCCTGCACAAACGCCGCCATCTCCGCCGCCGTCTCACCTTTCGCCCGCAGCGCCTTGAGAAAATCCCCCTTCGCCCCGTCGGGCACCTCTGCCGCCACGAGCTGCGCCACCGCCGCGTCCACGAGCTCCCCCGTGAGATCGGAGCCGGTTGAAAGGTGGGCGGTCAGTTCGCTGAGCATGCCGCCCATTAACCTTCCCACCCTGTGCTCGCCAAGCATTTCCAATTAGGCGTTTCGTTTGGAGTTAAGAAGGTCATGCAGCTTCTGTTCGATTAGGACGCTATTTGCCGAAAGAGCCATTGAGCCGAAGTAGGTCTTGCCGTCCAGGTAGTCGGCGTAAACGCAAAGTTGGATGCGGTAGTCAAGGTAATCGTCGGATAGTAGACCGCGCAATGCTTCGAGAAATGCTGGTGTGCAGTGCTCTGGCATAATCACAAGGTGGCGAGCGTGGTCGGGCCACCAATCGTCGCCGACGAACGGTGCTCGGTCTGACTCTGACCCGAACTGCCGCTCGGTTTCACGTCTGATGAGATGGATGAGAAACGAGTCCCGGCGCACATATTCGGCTTCCTCGCCTTTGGTTGGAAACTCCGCGATGAGTGCTTGCTGTCGGAAAAGGCCATCGAAACGCTCCTGAGATACTACTTTTTGGTTTCTTGGAAGCATATTGCACGAGCAATGGCTAACATAGGGATATGCCGGACTGGCAGCGCGGTCACGGGGGTTACTTGGAAGACAAAACCGCGATGATCGCCAAAGCTATCAGCACCGCCAGCACGGTGAGCGCGATCTTTACCCAACTCAGCGGATGCTTTCCGGCCATAGCTCCCGTGTAACCATTCACCACGACCTGATAGCTCTGCGCGCCATAGGTGTAAGCCAGCACCCAGACCGGGACTAGGACGTGTTTGAAGGTCTGCCCCGTGTAGTCGGCGGCGACTTGGAGGCCGCGGTGGGTGTCGCCGGGCACTTCGGCGTCGCAGAGGCTTTCGAGCTGCGCGTCCATGCTGGCGCGGGCGTTTTGCGCGGCGGCGATGAGGTCGATCTGGTACTGCTCGACGACCCAGCCGCTGAGGTAGCCGGGGTCGTAGGGCTTGAGGTCGGTGGTGGTGGGAAAGGGTTCGATTTTGGCGAGGAGCGCGGCCGGCACGCCCTTCGAGCCGGGGACGAGCTGGTCGTCGAAAAAATGGTCGAGCGCGCCGCTGCTGGGCTCCCAGCGGGTCTGCTGGATTTCGCGGGTCTGCTGTTTGCCGTCGGAGTCGGTGAAAGTCTCGGTCTCGTAGTAGTGGTAGCCGCTTTCGGCGGTCCACTCGGCGTGGACTTGGGCGTCGAAGGTCCAGTAGGGGAGATAGAC
>JANXWQ010000561.1 GCA_025351065.1 Chthoniobacter sp.
TCATCAGGCCGTTCCAAGCGGTGATGATTTTGTCGTCGAGATGCGGGCGCGGGCGCTTGGCGCGCAGATCGAAAAGCTTCTTCCGCGAGTCGGCGAGCGAGGCCGCGATTTCGGCCTCGGGCTTTTTGAAAAACGCCGCCACATCGAGCGGCGAGAGACGTTGGATGAGAATGTTCGCGCCTTTGAACTCGCCCATCGGATCGCTGCCCGCGGGGGCGTTGCCCTCGGCCTCCACGCCGTACGCGCTATGGAAAATCTTCGCCGCGTCCTCGCCGAGCGCCGCGTCGATGTCCGCCTTTTTCCAAACGTAAAACGCGCCCTCGGCGTGCTCCGGTTTGCCCTGCTCGATAATGCTGTCCGCGTCCTCCGCGGAGTAGCACCCGCCGGCCTTGTGGGTCATGTCGCGCCGGACGTAATCGAGGATGTCGCGCACCACTTTTTCGTCCGCGGGATCGTGCGTGATTTGGAAAGCCTCGAGATACGAGCAGGCGAGCTGCGCCTGATCGTAGAGCATTTTCTCGAAGTGCGGGACATGCCAGAACTTGTCCACCGAGTAGCGGTGAAAACCGCCGCCGAGCTGATCGTGCATGCCGCCCTCGGCCATCTTGCGCAGCGTGTGCAGCGTCACGGCGAGCGCGGCCTTGCCGTCCTTCGAGTCCGCGCCTTCGCGGGCGTAGATGCGCAGGAGAAAATTCAGCGCGACGGGCCGCGGAAATTTCGGCGCACTGCCGAAGCCGCCGTACTCCTCATCGAAGGTTTGCGTTAGCTGCTTGAAGCCCGCGGCCAGCGCCTCCTTGCCCGCCGCGTCGCTTTTCGCCGCGCCCGCGGCGGTGTATTCGCCGAGCGCTTTCATCGCGCCCGCGGCGGCCTCGACGACATGCTCGCGGTCGTTTTTCCAAGCATCCGCGAGCCGCTGGAGCACCGTCGAAAAACCGGGCCGTCCGCCGCGGTCATCCGGCGGAAAGTACGTGCCGCCAAAGAACGGCTGGAGGTCGGGCGTGAGGAAAACGCTCATCGGCCAGCCGCCGCCGCCGGTCGTCGCCTGCACGTAGGTCATGTACACGCGATCCACGTCGGGCCGCTCCTCGCGATCCACTTTCACGCACACAAAAAGCGCGTTCATCTTCTTCGCGACTTCCTCGTTTTCAAACGACTCATGCGCCATGACATGACACCAGTGGCACGTCGAATAACCGACTGAGAGGAAGATCGGTTTGCCCTCCGCCTTGGCTTTGGCGAACGCCTCCGGGCCCCACGGGTACCAGTCCACCGGGTTGTGCTGGTGCTGCAGCAGATAGGGCGATTTTTCTTTCGCGAGGCGGTTGGTGAAAGTGGTCGGGGTCACGGTTGGAGTGGGTTCGGCAGCTAGGCAGGCGAGCGCGGTGGCGAGGAAAAGCGCGGCGCTTTTTCCGCGCAGAAGATTTTTTATGGGGAGCATCGCGCGGACATTCGGCAACCCGGCGGGCGATTGCAAACCGCATCGCCGTCCGGCTGGGGCCCCGCCGCTCCGCGGGCGCGCGGGCTACTTGGCGTCGAGCCGCTTGAGGACGGCGGCTTCCATCGCATTGATGCGCTCGTCGAGCGTGCCGTCGATCTTCCGCATCTTGTTGTAGAGCGCCTTGTTGTAGGCGCGCTGCGCGCTGCGCGCGTCCTCGTCGGACAAGGCACCGTCGGCCTTGGCCTTGAGTTCCATGACTTCCGCATCTTCGGAGGCCTTGGCCTTGGCCTGGTCAAAGCGGAATTTTTCCTTCGTCTCGGGGTCGGCATCCGGCGGCGGCTCCACGCCGTCCTTGGCCGCAGTGCCTGGGGTGCCTTTGCCTTTGCGCGGTTTCTTGATCGGCGCGACGGCTTCCGGCGCGGGCGTCTCCGTTTTTTCGGGAGCGGGCTTCACGGCCTCGGTTGCATCCGGCTTGGCGGCGGTCGGTGCGGGCTCGTCCGGCCTGGCTTTTGGCTTGTGCTTTTTGCTTTGCATCGAAGCGTCGTCAGACGAAGCCGTGTCCGCCTTCGCGATTTTTTTGGCCTTTGGTTTTGGCGCGGGTTTTGCGTGCGGCTTCGGCATGACCGGCGCGGGCGGGGTGGGTGCGGGCGTAGCCGCGACCGCTTTGGGCGCGGGCCGCTCCGGGCTGGGCGG
>JANXWQ010000611.1 GCA_025351065.1 Chthoniobacter sp.
GGATCGCGCCAGCAGCCGGTCGTTCACTTGGCGACGGTGGCAGGCAGCAGGATCAGCCCGATCGTGTCGGCATCCGAGCCGGTCCGGCCAAAGACGCCCACCGGCAGACGGCCATCCCCGCCCAGCTTCTTCGTCGGTTCATGCCTTGGCTTGGTCCCGAGCCATTTGCTTTCGTAGGAGTTCTGCGGGGTGAGATCGATTTTGCCCGTATTCTGGTCGAGCCGGCCAAAGATCACCTGAAGGCCGCCGATCCGCCTTTCATTGTGCCACGTCACCAAGGCCGCCACCGCGTAGCCGGGCCGCGCCACAAGCCGCCCGGAAACCGTTTCGAGCAGGCCGCGATCCTCCCCTTTGACCGTGCCCTTGGCTGATAAATAGACCGGACGCAGCGAGCGAACATCGGGCTTTCCGCCCGTCTGATCGAGCAGAAACTCAAAGCCCACGAGCACCGCGCCATCCTTTGGGGTGTCAGTGCCGCCACCAGCCTCCTTGGAACTTTCGGTTGGCGTACAGGCACCATCGGCGATGGCTTTGGCGATGCGGGCGGCCAATGGCTCGCTCAGCCGGGTGGGGTCGGCGGCGGCAATGGGCAGGGGCCGCGGAGTGGCGGCGGGCGCAGGCGCCTGAGCGTGCGCCGGCATGCTGGTGACGGCGGCCAGGGCCGCGCAGAGAGGAATGATGAGCGTGGATTTCATGGGTTGGCGTTTGGATTACTGCGGGTGAGAAAGGCCGGCGTGCGGCAGCAGCTCGACGGGCATCTTTTCATAGACGACCCAGCGGCCCCGCCAGACGCCCTCGGGTGTCCATTCGGCGGCAAGGGTCTTTTCGTGGTGGGCAAAGATTTCCACGAAGATGCGCTCCCCGACGGCGCGGAGATCCCAGAACCGTTCCCGGTCGTTGGCACCTTCGCCGATCAGTCCGCTGGGATGAAATTGCAGCGGGCGTTCATCGTGCCCCACGCGGCGGTATTGCCAGGGGCGCGCGCAGAGAAGCTCGGCGGCGGCGCGCTCGGCGGGCGTCTTCTGCCCGGCCTGCCAGCGGCGGACGCCGCGGGGCAAGTCCTGCCAGTGGCCGCGGAGTTCATCGAGAAAGGCGAGGCACTGCGCCTCATACTGGAAGCCGTGGATGCGCCGGTTTTCGCCGATGACGCGCCACTTGTCGAAATTGCGGTGCTGGAAGATGCGCCGTCCGGTGAAATCGTGCTGGCACATGGTGGCCTCGAGGGCGTGGATGGGGCGCGCGGGCATGGCGTAGTCCTGGCCGAGCTTGCGCCACGCGAGGTGGAAGGTCTCCTTGTCGCCATGGACGTGGCGGTAGTAGAAATCGCTGTGCTCATTGAAGTGCATGGCGAGCTGGAGGGCACGCCAGGAACGGGCTTTGTCCACGAGAACCTGGCCGCTTTCAAACTCCGGCTCGTCGCGGTAGGGGATGCCGGTGATGGGCCAGATGGAGCGCTCCGGCCCGAGCCGCCCGAAGTCAGGCCAGAAGACGGCACCGGTGCGGAGGTACTCGGGCTCGTCGAAAAGGAAGGTGGGATCGGTGATGGGGACATTGTCCGCATCGAGCAGGAGCGCCTCGGCAAAGGCGCTGTGGAGGAGGGCGTAGCATTTCAGCTCCCAGCCGTGGAGGGTGCGGACGGGATGGCGCTGGCGGATTTCGAGGCCATCCACGCAGCGGACGCCAAAGGGAACGAGCAGCGCCCGCATGGCGGGCGTAACCTCGTGCGGGCCGAGGTGCCAGAGCTCGATGGGCAGCGCGCAGCCGAGATGCCGCAGCATTTTCACGCAGACCCAGACGCACGGGAAATACTTGGCCCCGCCGCCGCAGATGACGATGCCGCGCCCGGCAAAACGCTCCGCCGGAAAGGGCGCGGGCCTTTCCAGCGCCGCCTCCAGCAGCGCCCGGTAGCGCGCGGCCTCCGGCGGGACCGGCGGATGGGCATCCCCCGGCGGACGCGAAACATAGCCGGTCAGCCGCGGATCGGGAGCGCGCCGCCCTGCTGTCCGTTCCAGCCAGGAACGAAAATAAGGTTCGATCTCCGAGGGCGGTCGCTCGTGCAGTTTATGAAAGTGGCCGACGACGGTGCGCGGGGAATCGGCGTGCCGGTCGAAGTCGAGGAAGTTGTATTCCCTTGGCAGAAACAGCGCGGGGATGCCGAGGATGCGGCGGGCGCGGTTCAGGTAGGTCCGCTCGAAATAGAGGGTCTCAAACTCCGGGATGTCATGCTCCGCCTTGTGCAGCATCGCTGCATGGTGGGTGCGGTTGACGAGAAAAAGCCCGGCATGGAAATACATGTCCGCCGGGAGTGCGGCCAGTTGCGCCTCGCGCTGCACGTTTCCATCGTCCGCCCGGTCCCGCACGCAGATGAACTCGCCCCGCCCGGCGAAGACCCGCGGATCCCATTGCTGGAGGAAAATCATGTCCGCATCGAAATACAGGATGTGCTCCGCCTCGGGGAACTCCTCGAAAAGCCGCAGCTTGAGAAAATGCGGCGAGCGCGCCCGGCACTGCGCCATCGCCTCCTCGCCGAGAATCCGCGTCTCCAGCCCCGTCCGCCGCCGCACGCTCTCCGCCGCCAGCTCCGCCATGAGCCGCCAGACGGGGCCTACGCCGATGGTGACGGCGAGGAAGTTTTGATCAGAAGCCATAGTCATTTTGCAGTTTGTGAGCCGCAATTTTTCCATCTTCCGGTCCTCCCCCGTTCAGGCCGCGTCCATTCCGCTGCCCCCCCACACACCACATGCGCGGTGAATCCAAAGGAGGGTTCAATCACTAAAAACCTGCGCCTCAAATCCGGGATCAATGCACCTGCATGGGTATTCTGGGAGTCCATGACGGCGGCGAAGCTAGCCGCTCACATTTTTCTGTCCACTCCAGATTTCTCCACTTCACATCCGGCATGAAGGTCTCAGACGGAACGTGGTGCGGTGCGGTGAGTTTCCCCTTGCCGTCACCGCCAAGGTCGCTTACCTCACCGCCGGATGTTGGGAAACCAAGGGCGCAGCGCGCTCGCTTTTTCCTCAGCAATTCACCGACAGATGAGCAGAAATTTTCCCCTCCTTCTCCTCCCCGGTGACGCTCACCCGGTTTGGCGACGACCCGATTTGTCGCGCACCGGGCGGCATGGACGGACGCTTCTCCCAGCGGTTCACCCCGACATCCCCCGGCAAAGTTTTCCGACAGCCTTCTTCCTGCGAGAAGCGTCGGAGTGTGCATTTCGCGTGCGCTTTCCGGGCACTCCAACGCCTCGAAATAGAAATCCCAAACATGAGATCATCAGACTCCCGCGGCGGCTCCGGCCGACGCTCGGGACGCGGCCCGCGCCGCTCCTCGCCCCGCAACAACGGCGACCGCAACGAACCCCGGCAGCCCCAGCGCCCGCCTGCCAAAAAGACCCTGTGGCAGAAGATCGTCAGCTTTTTCAAGCCTGACGCCAAACCCGCCGCACGCCCGGCGTATCCGAGCTACAACGGCGGCGGCAACCGCCCCGAACCGCGCCCGTCGCGCAAGCCAGAAACCGTCGAGGTCACCACGCCGAAACTCTACATCGGCAACCTCAGCTTCGACGCCACCGAAAACGATCTGCACGAACTCTTCAACGGCGTCGGCAACGTAAAAAGCGCCGAGATCGTGACCCACAAGGACACCGACAAATCGAAGGGCTTTGGCTTCGTGCTGCTGGCCACGGTGGATGAGGCCAAACGTGCCGTCGCCGAGCTGCACGACAAGCCTTTCATGGGGCGCAAGCTCGTCGTCAGCGGCGCGAAAACCTCCGACCGCGAAACCGACTACCGCGGCTGAACGCGCCCCCGCGCAAAACTTCCCGAGGCCCGCTGGAAACGGCGGGCCTCTTTTTTT
>JANXWQ010000621.1 GCA_025351065.1 Chthoniobacter sp.
TTTACATCCCCGACTTCGACACCCCGCGCTTCCGCCTCACCCCGGCGCACACCGCCTTCACCAAAATCGCCGAGGGCTGCAACCACCCGTGCTCGTTCTGCGTCATCCCGCAGATGCGCGGGCGGCACCGCTCACGCACCATCGAGAGCGTCGTCGCCGAAGTCCGCGCGCTCGTCGCCGAGGGGGTGAAAGAGATCAATCTTATCAGCCAGGACACTACTTACTTCGGGATGGACCTGTGGGCGGAAAAAGCCGGCCCGCGCCAGCAGGTCGATAGCTCCCGCGGACCCACACTTACCAAGTTACTAGCTGAGTTGGATAAAATCGACGGCGAGTTCTGGCTTCGACTACTTTATACCCATCCTGCCCATTGGAGCGACGAACTCATCGCCGCCATCGCCGCCTCGCGCCACGTCTGCCGCTACATCGACATCCCCCTCCAGCACATCCACCCGCGCATGTTACAACTAATGCGCCGCGAGACGACCAGCGAACACATCGAGACGCTTATCGCCCGCATCCGCGCCGGCATCCCCGGCATCGCCATCCGCACCACCTTCATCGTCGGCTTCCCCGGCGAGACCGAGGAGGAATTCGACTACCTCCTCGACTTCATCCGCCGCACCCGCTTCGAGCGGCTCGGCGTCTTCTGCTACTCGCAGGAAGAAGGCTCCCGCGCCGCCCAGATGGAGGGTCAGCTCCCGCAGAAGGTCAAAGCCGCCCGCTACAAAAAGGCCATGAAACTCCAGCAGCGCATCGCCCGCGAAGTCAGCGAAGCCCAAGTCGGCCGCACCCTCCGCTGCCTCACCGACCAGCCCCTCATCGCCCGCGCCGCCGCCGACGCCCCCGACATCGACGGCCGCATCCTCCTCACCACCCCGGCCCCCGTCGGCGAGTTCATCGACGTCGAGATCACCGGCACGCAGGTTTATGACCTCGTGGGGAAAGTGGTCTGAGGCGCGTCTCCCACTTGACGTGAAAACCGCGCTCTTCGCCTTGGCCACCCTCGCCCTCGTCGGCTGCGCGACCCCCGAACGGCGCCCCGTCGAGGACGATCAGCAGAAGGATTTCTTACGCGGCAAGTTTGCAAACTACTCTCCCATTGTCGTCCTGCGCTGCCGGTCCGATTTCCACGCAGCTGATTTCCCGGACTTGCAAGACCACTTCCTTACCCCACTGGAAGTGAGCGTCTATCGCCTCGTCATCGACCGCATCGAGATCGATGCCACCTGCGAGGAGGCCGCCCAGTGGACTGCAGAGTTGTATCTCGACACCGGTGCGCGCATCGCGCTCACTGGGTATGGCGAATTCCACGACAGCAATGCATCATCCGCTTACGACGCGGCGCGGCGGCGGGTTTTCTCCAAGCTTGAGGAGGTGCGACGGCGCGATCCCAAGCTGCGCCTGTATATAGATGAGTTGCGGCGGCGGATCGCGTTGAATGCACGCAGAACCTGACCAACCTGGCGCTGGTTAGTTCTCGTACCCCTCCTGACCAAGTTTTGCCCCTCGTTCCCAAACTCCGTTTGGGAACGCCCTTGGGAGCGAAACTCTGTTGCGCAGGCAGGGTGTCTGCGGCGGGCAGCCCGGAGGGCTGCGGACGCATTTTCTCTCGTCCCTAAAACCCGTTTCCTCGCATTCCTAAACCGGATTTTCCGCGCCAAGAACTGCTGAGTATCCCGGCCTAGGCCGCGCCTTTTTCCGCGTAGCGGTCAAAGCGGTTCGAGAGGATGAAGAACGTCGGCGCCCAGAGGCCGACGAAAATGCCAAAGCGCTCGGCATGAGCCTGCGTGTCCGGGCTGGTGCCGCCGGTCAGAAACCAGATGCCAATGGACCCGAAGATGGAGGCGAAGCCGAGGAGGAAGCAAAGACTGCTGAGTTGTTTGAGCTGGGATGGTTTCATGCGCACGTTACGTCCGCTCCCGCGCAAACGACGCACAGGACGGAGGTGAACATTCAGTCCTCGTGCCCACATACCAGCAGGGGCATGCCCTTGGGGGCGAAACTCTGTTGCGCAGGCGGGGGTGTCGGCGGGCGGGGCGCACCGGATCCCGCCCGCCCACACCCCCGCCGTGGGGAATGGAATCCCCCATCCCAAACGCGTGCCGAAACTGAAGTTCCGGCACGAGGACAAATGCTTTTTCAAGAAATCAAACCCCGTCGCCGGCGGGCCGGAAACGCCCCGGAAAATAGGCGCAGAATCCTTTTGACACAAAAAGGCGCGTTGCTACTTTGCCCGCTCGCTTGCCGGGAAAGTGTGGAGAGAAAGCCTGACCGAACGCCGGGGTGAAACCCGGTGCGAGTCGGGCTTTTTCGCCCTCTGGACTGGCGGGCGACGGCGCTTACAAGTCCCGCATTTCACCGTGCTGGATGCAGTGCCTGCGTAGCTCAGTTGGTAGAGCACGTCCTTGGTAAGGACGAGGTCACCGGTTCGATCCCGGTCGCAGGCTCCGCCAGCCGTTTTATTTCAGCAACCATCAACAACAACCAGAACACCAACCACCTCCGTCCTTATGGCCAAGGCTCAATTCGAACGCAATAAACCCCATGTGAACGTCGGCACGATCGGCCACGTCGATCACGGCAAGACCACGCTCACCGCGGCGATCACCACCATTCTCTCGAAGAAAGGCTTCGCGGTAGCCAAGGGCTACGCCGACATCGACGCCGCTCCCGAGGAGAAGGCGCGCGGCATCACCATCAACACCGCCCACGTCGAGTACCAGACCGAGAAGCGCCACTACGCGCACGTCGATTGCCCCGGCCACGCGGATTATGTGAAAAACATGATCACCGGCGCGGCGCAGATGGACGGCGCGATCCTCGTGGTCTCCGCCGCCGACGGCCCGATGCCGCAGACCCGCGAGCACATCCTCCTGGCCCGCCAGGTCGGTGTGCCTTCGATCGTCGTCTTCCTCAACAAG
>JANXWQ010000653.1 GCA_025351065.1 Chthoniobacter sp.
CCGCACATCCACGAGATCAGCCTCACCCACGGCCACCTCATCCGCGAGATCGGCTACCACTGCCGCGATTATTTTTTGAAGCAGTGGGACAAATTCAAAGACGTGCCCTGGGGGACGATGGCCCACAGCACCCACGTCCGCGGCATCGGCACCTACGAAGACGGCGTGGAAAAATGCCGCGTGCAGGTCACCCTCGCGACCGGCATCCCGCGCGAGATTTGCGAGGAGATCAACCTCGGCTACCGCGACCCCGCCACGATCCGCGTGGAAGACTACGCCAATCGCGAAGACGAAGGCGTGCTCCTCGTCCCGAAAGCCGGCGAGATGCTCTACCACCTCCGCGAGCGGCCCGCGTGGGCGCGGGAGATGTAGCGCGGACGCGCTAAAACTTTGCCCCGATGACGAGCTGGCCGTAGGCGGCGGCGCCTTTGCTTTCGTAATTCGTCGCCGCGCGGTGGAAGTCGAAGTCGCGGTAGGCGACGACGCCGGCTTCCACGTCCGCCTGGAACCACGACGAGATTTTCCACGAAGCCCCGATGCCCGCGCGGATTTCGGTGAGATCGACGAGGGCGCGGTTCAGGTGCGGGTCGCCGTGGGCGGTGCCGAAGTCGTGGCTGACGCGGAAGGTGGAGCCGCGCAGGTCGGCGCCGCCGAAGATGGTGAGTTCCTTACTGACTTCGTATTCGAGGCGCGGGCGGGGGAGGATGGCGTCGAGCACCCAGCGGTCGGCGAATTTCCAGCGCACGCCGACGGCGGGGAGGACGGGCAGCGCGCGGTTCACGTCCGCGCTGAGGCCGACGATCCACTGGAGGTCGGCGCTGGCGATGTAGGTGCCGCCGATGACGAAGGGCACATTGAAATCGCGCGCGGCAAAGTCGGCGGAGCCGCTATAAAAGCCGGGCTGCGCCTCGATCCGCACGAGCCACGAGTCGAAAAGCTGGAGGTCGAGCCCGACCACGGCACTGAGGGATTGCAACGTGCCAGGCAGCGGCGCGCGATTTGGCAGGGCGAAGGAAAACCGCTCCCAGTCAAAGCCCAGCCGCAGGATCGGGCCTTGGCCGAGGCGCGCGGAAACGACATCGCGCACGAGGGCGGACATGGCGGCGACATCGCCTTGGCGGTCGTGGCCGAGGCGCGTGCGAGAGCCGCTGGTGAGGGAAAATTCCGCGTCGAACTGATTCGAGATTTCACCCGCGGACGCGAGGCTGGCGCAGATGGTGAGGGTGGCGAGAAGGGCGAGGCGTTTCATCTACCGGGCGTCTTTGATGAAGGCGTTCACGAACTGTTTGATCTGCTTCATCATCGCCGCGCCGGAGCCCATGCGCTCCATGCCGCGCAAGTCGCCGAGCGCGGGCGAGGCGATGAGGTCGCCGCGCCAGACGAGCGTGCCGCCTTCGACCGGCCACATTTGGTAAAACGTGACGAGCACGAAGTAGCCGCCGCTCGCATAATACTGCACGTCGGCGCTCTGCGCGCCGGACACCGTTTGTTTTTCGAGCGTTGCGCCGAGGGAAAAAGCGGCCTGGCCTTCCACGTCGAAAAGCTCCCAGTAGTGCGCCGTCTTCGCGGGCGCACCGCCACCGGTCAGCGCGGCGGCGAGATCGGAAAACTGCGCGCGCACTTTGGGCACCTCCTTGAGCAGGCTGCCGATTTCCTCCGCGGCGGAAACCGTGCCGCCTTTCCACACGTAGGCCGGGAGGCGCGGGAGGCCGCCCGCGTTGAACGCCATCACGCGATGCAGCAGCACGTTTTTCCAAAACATGCCCACGTCGCCGGAGATGGTGCCGCCGAGCGGCGAGACCTGCGTTTTGCCGAATTCCTTTTCCTCGCCGTGGCTCAAATAGACGCCGGGTTTTTCGGGATCCATTTTTTCCGTCGCGGCGATGAGCGCTTTCACCGGGCCATTGGCCGGCGCGTTGGCGAACTGTCGGAAATCGTCGAGCCCCGGCTTCGCGGGCAGCTCGCCGTGCAGCCAGACTTTCAGCTCCGCGTGCCGCGCGGGCGACCACTGGCGCTGGAGTTCCAGCACTTTGGCGACGGGTGCTTTCACCACGTACGCGCTCTCGATGGCCAGCCCGCGCTGAAAACCCATCACCGGCCCGCGCCCTATCTGCACCTCGCCGCCCGCGAGCTTCGCGAGGTCCACATTTTTCAACGCGGAAAACGCCGCCAGCTCGGCGAGCGGATCGGCAAAGGCGCTGGCGGCGAGCAGTGCGGAGACAAGGAGAAGGCGGCGGATCATGGGCGCGAAATCAGACGCAAGCCGCGCGGCCTTGTCAACGCCGTGCGGGCGCTGTTGCGCTGCGCGGGATTTTGCGGGAAACATCCGGCCCTCATTGCCATGCCGGAGCCGATCATCATCCTGAATGACCTCAAGAAAACCTACCGCGACACGCGCGCGGTGGACGGCGTTTCGATGGCGATTCCGCCGGGCGAAATCTTCGGCTTTCTCGGTGCGAACGGCGCGGGCAAGACGACGACGATCCGCATGCTCTGCGGGCTGGTGAAGCCGACCGGCGGCAGCGCGACGATCGCCGGGCGCGATGTGTGGCGCGACCGCTACGAGGTGCGGACGAAGTTCGGCTACGTGGCCCAAAAGTTCAGCCTGTACCCCGATCTCACGGTCGTGGAAAACCTGCGCTTCTTCGGCGGCGCGTATCGCGTGCCGCGGGAAAAGCTGGAGCCGCGGATCGAAAAGCTGCTCGGCCAAATGGATCTCACCGCGAAGCGCGGCGCGATGGCGGGCGCGCTGTCCGGCGGGATGAAACAGCTTCTCGCGATTGCGTGCGCGCTCATCCACGAGCCGCTGCTGCTTTTTCTCGATGAGCCGACGTCGGGACTCGACCCGGTGCATCGGCAGCAGATTTGGGATTTGCTCTACAACCTCGCGCACGAGGGCACGACGGTCTTCGTCACCACGCACTACATGGACGAGGCGGAGCGCTGCACGTCGGTCGGGTTTCTGCATGACGGGCGCTTGCTCGCGCGGGAGACGCCGCGGCGGCTGAAGCAGAGTTTCAAAGTGCCGGTGCTGGACATGCACATCGAGCCGGTGATGCCCGCGCTCGTGCAGCTCCGCGCCGCGCCGGGCGTGCTCGGCGTCTCGCTGCGCAGCGGGCATGGGCGCGTGTATGCGGCCGATCCTGAGCGGCTCGTCGCGGATTGGAAGGCGCACTGGCCTTTTCCCGAGCTGACGTGGCACGGGCACTCATGGACAGAGCCGGATATGGAGGATGTTTTCAAAGCCTACTCGCAGGGCTACCACGCCATCCTCGCGGAGGGCGCGCGATGACCGGCAGCGTGCGCGCCATCGCCAGCGTGGCGGTGAAGGAATTCCTGCACATCTGGCGCGACCGCCGGATCGTGGTGCTGATCCTTTTGCTGCCGCCGCTGTTCACGCTGCTGTTTGGCTACGCGTTTGAGGTCGGCGAGCTTTCGCAGGTGCCCACGCTGCTGCGCGACGACGACCAAAGCGACACCAGCCGCAAACTCACGGACTTCCTTTCCACTAAGGACACCTTCGCTTTTCAAAAAGCCACGCCGCCCGCCAATGCTGAGCCAGACTTGCTTCGCACGCAGGTCGCCGCGGCGCTCATCGTGCCGGCGGGCTGGGGCGCGGGGCTGAAAAGCGGGGAGCCGGTGCCGCTGCGTCTGGTGCTCGACGGCACGGACACGACAACCGCCGAGCAGATCGAAGGGCTGCTAAAAAAGCATCTCGGCGACTTCCAGCTCGACGCGCGGCAAGACTTGATCGACAGCCTGCCGCCCGAAGTTTTTGAGCTGGGGGAAAAGCTGCCGGTCGAGGTACGCAAGCAGTTTGTCTCGGCGATGGAGCCGTGGGGCGTGAAGAGCGAAATCCGCTACAATCCTGGGCTGCGGTTCATCGAGTTTGTCACGCCGGGGATCATCGGGTTGATCCTGCAACTGCTCACCGTCACGCTCATGGCCTGCACCATCACGCGCGAGCGCGAGGCGGGCACGCTCTCGCAGCTCATGGTCACGTCGCTGCGGCGCTGGGAGATCGTCATTGGCAAAGTGCTGCCGTATCTCGGCGTGTCGCTGCTGCTCATCGGGCTGACCATCGCGGTCGCGCATTTTCATTTTCACGTCGCCTTTCATCAGCCGCTCGTGCTCGGCGTCATCTGCCTGCTTTTTCTGCTCTGCTCGCTCGGGCTCGGGCTGCTCATCTCGGCCTTCAGCGCCACGCAGACGCAGGCCATTCAGTTCGCGGTGTTTTTTCTGCTGCCGGTCTTTCCGCTGTCGGGCGCGTTTGCGCCGCTGGAGCAGTTGCCGGCGTCCATCCGCTTCCTCGCGCAGACTTTTCCGCTCACGCATTTCTGCCACGCCTTTCGCATGATCAATCTGCGCGGCGCGGACCTCTCCTTCATCGCCGGCGACCTCGCCTTTCTCCTCCTCGGCGCACTCGTGACCTGCGGCGGCGCGGGCTGGCTGCTGCGGCGGGCGCAGGATTGAAAACGAGCCAAAGTTCCGGCGCGAAGTCTCCCGTTGACAGCAGGCGGTGAGCCCACCATAGTCGCGCTCCTTTTTCCCAGTGACCGCTCCTATCCGCCTTATGACCAGCTCCCTCGTTGACGAATGTCTCAAGCTCATCAAGAGCCAGCAAATCTTGGTGAACATGGTGTCGAAACGTGTGCGCCAGCTCTCCGCTGGGCATCGTCCGATGATCGAGACGGGGCCGCGGATGGGCTTTTCGGACATCGCGCTGACCGAGATTTTACAGGGCAAGCTGACGTGGGAGCCGGTGCCGGTGACACCGCTGGTGGTGCCGGGGAAGAAGGGGAAGTAAGCGCCCGTGGCCAAGGAGCCGCGGGTGCGCGTAGCGGACATCGCGATCAATCGCAAAGCGCTGCGGGAGTACCACATTGCGGAGCGCTTTGAGGCGGGGCTGGAGCTGAAGGGCACGGAGGTGAAGTCGATCCGCGGCGGGCTTGCGAACATCAACGGGGCGTATGCACGCGTGGAAAACGGGCAGGTCTTTGCCTACGACGTGGACGTGCAGGCGTATGCCAAGGCAAGCTTCGCCCAGCATGAGCCGAAGCGCGCGCGCCGGCTGCTGCTGCACAAGGGCGAGATCGAGCGGCTGTACGGGCTCACGCAAATCCGCGGCAACACGCTGCCGGTGCTGCGCCTATATTGGAAAGGCGCGCGCGTGAAGCTGGAAATCGGCGTGGGCAAAGGCAAGGAGGCGGAGGACAAACGGCAGGACTTGAAAGACAAGGCGGAGAAGCGCGAGTCCGACCGCGAGGTGGCGCGCTTTAACAAAAAGCATGCGTAGCGGGGTGCACGGAGCTTTGACGTTGACTCGCCACGTCGCGCCTGATTTCTCGCCTTTCACCCGCCATGTCCCACTCCCTCCAGTCCGCCGCTCTGGCCCTGTGCCTCTGCGCCACCCTTTCCGCGCGAGCCGCGGACGCCTCCAACAAACCAACCAACGTGCAAAAAGAAATCTTCGGTAAAACAGCCGACGGCGAAACCGTCGACCTCTTCACCCTCACCAACCGCCACGGCCTCAAGGCGCAGGTCACCACCTGGGGCGCGGGCCTCGTGGCGATGCACGTTCCTGACCGCGCGGGCGCGCTGGCCGATGTCACGCTCGGCTTTGACAAAGTGGACAGCTACCTCGCGCCGCACCCGCACTTTGGCGTAACTACCGGGCGCTTCGCGAACCGCATCGCGAAAGGGAAGTTCACGCTCGACGGCACGACCTACACCCTTGCGACTAACAACGGCGCGAATCATCTGCACGGCGGCCTGAAGGGCTTTGACAAGCACAACTGGCACGCCACCCAGGAAGGTAGCGGCGTGCGTTTCACCTATACCAGCCCCGACGGCGAAGAAGGTTACCCCGGCACGCTGCAAGTCGCGGTGACTTACACCCTCACCGACGCCGACGAACTCCGCCTCGACTACGAAGCGACCACCGACAAGCCGACCGTCCTCAACCTCACCAACCACGCCTACTGGAACCTCGCGGGCGCGGGCGTGGGCGACATCCTCGGCCACGAACTTACCCTGCACGCCAGCCGCATCGTGGCGGTGGATGACGCCAGCATGCCCACGGGTAAAATCGAGCCCGTCGCCGGTGGCCCGATGGACTTTACCCAGCCGAAGCTCATCGCCAAAGACTTTGCCAAAATGACCGGCAAGCCCGGCGGCTACGATCACAACTACATCATTGACCACCCGCAGCCCGGCGCGCTGACCGTAGCCGCGGAAATCTCCGACCCCGCGAGCGGGCGCACCATGACCATCTCGACCACCGAGCCCGGCATCCAGTTCTACACCAGTAACTATCTCGACGGCACCATCATCGGCAAAGTGGGCAAGGCTTACCCAAAGCACAGCGCCTTCTGCCTCGAAACCCAACACTACCCGGATTCGCCGAACCACCCGGATTTCCCCACCACGGTCCTCCGCCCCGGCCAGTCCTATCGGAGCACCACGGTGCATCGCTTTTCGGTGAAGTAGAGCAGCCGTCGGGAGCCGCGTATCGCTAAAAGCTCCGCGCGCTGTAGGGGAAGCTGTCAGCTTCCCCTACAGCGCGCGAGCGCCGTGTGACTACGGTTTTTTCCCGTCGTATTTCTCCCACCGCGCCAGGCTGTCCTCATGAAAATGGCGGGCGCGGCGCAGTTTGCGCAACAAGCCGTAGCGCGGGCTGAACAGGTAGGCCGCGAAAAAGATAAGTCCCAAGACCAAGACAATGCACGCGCCGGAGGGCAGGTTCAGCCGGTAGGAAACAAGCAGGCCCGTGCACGAGCCAAACATGCCGATCAGTCCGCCACCCCACAGCATCGCCGGATACGAATCGCACAGCAGATAGACCGTCGCCGCGGGTGCAATGAGCAGGCCGAGTAACATAATAACCCCGATGGCTTGCAGTGACGCAATCATCGTCAGCACCAGCGCGATCATCAGCACGAAGTTCAGCAGGTTCACCCGGATGCCTTGGCTCGCCGCGACCGTGGGATCGAAAAGCGTGAGCAGCAGCGGACGCTGGAGCGCCGCCAGCAGCGGCACGACTGCGAGGCTGATGCCCCAGATCATCCATAGGTCCGTGTTGGAAAGACCCAGGA
This sequence comes from Chthoniobacter sp., assembly GCA_025351065.1. GTDB lineage: Bacteria > Verrucomicrobiota > Verrucomicrobiia > Chthoniobacterales > Chthoniobacteraceae > Chthoniobacter. Next base: position 7,095 of record JANXWQ010000653.1, read on the forward strand.
TGTTACCAAACAAATAATGCACCAGCGAGACCCGCACTTTCACAAAGCTGATGAGCACGACGCCGAGCGAAAACGCGACCGTGTAGAGCACGCCCAGCGCGGTGTCCTCCTTCAGCCGCGAGCTGCGCGCGATGAGCTGCGCGCCGACCGCCACGATGAGTGCGGCGACCAGCGCCCCGAAGAACAGCCCCAGCGGCGCGAGCCCGAAAATCATGAAGCCCACGGCCAGCCCTGGCAGCAGCGAGTGCGAAAGCGAGTCCGCCATCAGCGCCAGCCGCCGCAACACGATGAACGCGCCGAGGAAGCCCGCCGTGAAGCCAATGAGCGCGCCGCCAACAAAAACGCGGCGCATGAATTCGTGCTGAAAAGGTTCGGTAAGCCAGTCCATCAGTCGTGGGCGTGGTCGTGGTGGTGATGATGCGGGGCGGGACCGGCGAAGGTCGGCGTGTCGTAGGTCTTGTGCAGGTTCGCCTCGGTGAAGGTTTCACCGAGGCCGCCTGCGGCGATAAGTTCGCCGTTGAGCAAAATGACTTGGTCGAAAAGCTGCGGCACGCTTGGCAGATCGTGGTGCGAGGCGATGATGAGTTTTCCTTGGTCGCGCAGCTCGCGGAGGAGCTGCTTGAGGTCGTCCTGCGTTGGCTTGTCGAGGCCGGTGAAAGGCTCATCGAGCAGAAAGACATGGGCCTGCTGCGCCAGCGCACGGGCGAGAAAGGCACGCTGCTGCTGCCCCCCGGAAAGCGCGCTGATCTGGCGCTGCGCGAGCGGTTCGAGGTGCATGGCGGCGATGGCTTCGTCCACCGCCCTCGCATCCTCGCGCCCATAGCTGCGCCACCAGCCGACGCGCAGGTAGCGGCCCATTTCCACCAGCCCGCGCACGGTCGTGGGAAAGTCCCAGTCAATCGCCTCGCGCTGCGGGAGGTAGGCGAAATCGCGCGTCGCCCCGCGCACCTCGTGCCCGTGAAACGCGATGCGCCCCGTCTCGCGTGGCAGCAGCCCGGCGAGCGCCTTGAGCAGCGTGGACTTACCCGCGCCGTTCGGCCCGAGCAGCGCCACGCACTGCCCGCAGCCGACTTCAAAGGCGATGTGATGCAGCGCCGGGATGCGGTTGTAGCTCACCGTGAGATCGCTCACCGCGAGTCCGTGCGTGGTGCTGAGCGAAGCGCGCGGGCTCATGGGAAAGTCACCACCTCCTCCACACTTCCCTGTCCCCAGACGCTGTGCTCATGGGCGATTTCGTCGGGGCCGGTCAGCGTCGCGCGCATCGCCGCGAGCGGCGCATCGGCGGGCCATTCGATTTGAAACTGGAGGTCGATGCCCGCGTCGGGAAACACGAGTCCCAGCGTGCGCTGCATCTCCGCCGTCGGCGCGCGTTCACTCCACACCTCTCGGCCAAGATGCAGCACTTTCACCGACTTCGGCACGAGCGTGAAGCTCAGCTGCAGACTGATCTCTTTCGCCACCGCCACCGCTGCCGCCGGCTGCTCGCGTGGCGCAGCGGAGGCGCTGGTCAGCCGGCGCAGCGGCCAGCCCAGTGCGAGGATCGCGAGAAAGACCAGCAGCGCCCGCAGCAGTGGTGAGCCGCGCATCTATTGGAGCGCCTTCACGATGGTGGAGACGTTGTGTTTGTACATGCCCTCGTAGGTCGCCGCCTCACCCTCGCCCAGCCCGTCCGCATACAGCTCTCCACCCACTTTCGCGCCGCTCTCACGCGTGATTTCCGTCAGCACTTTCGGGTTCTCAATCTTCTCCGGAAAGATCGCCTTCACGCCCTGCGTCTTGATGGTCGCGATGATGTCCGCCACCTTTTTCGACGACGGCTGGTCCGCGCTGGAGATGCCCTCGATGGCGTAAATCTTGAACCCATTCTCATTCGCAAAATACTGAAACGCATCGTGCGAAGTAACGAGCTTCCGCTGATCGAGCGGCAGTTTCGCCAGTTCCACCCGCGCCCATTTTCGCAGCGCCTCGAGCCGCGCGAGATACTGCGCTGCATTGGCCGC
>JANXWQ010000028.1 GCA_025351065.1 Chthoniobacter sp.
GCGCCCAAATTTTTTCTCCAGCTCGTTGTAGCTCATCTGAATCATCGTCGGACGCCCGTGGGGGCAGCAGTAGGGCAGCTCGCAGGCGAGGAGGTCTTGGATGAGCCGCACCAGTTCCGGTTCGCGCAGGTAGTCGTTCGCTTTCACGGCATGGCGGCAGACGGTCTTGGCGATCATGTCTTCGCCGAGGCGCAGCTTGGAGGTCTGCGCGCTGGTTTCGCGGAGGTCGTCGATGATGTCGCGCAGAAGCTGAGTGGGCTCGGTGGCGCGGAGGAAAGTGGGGAGGCTGTCGATTTTGAAAGTGCCAGGGCCGAAAGGCTCAAGGCCGATGCCGGCGCGCTGGAGCACGTCGAGGTTGCGCCCGAGCCAGTCGCCGTCGCGCGGGCTGACTTCGAGCGTGAGCGGCAGGAGCAGGCGCTGGCCGGGCACGCCCTGCTGCTCCATGCGGCGCTTCATTTCCTCGAAAAGAATGCGCTCATGCGCGGCGTGCTGATCCACGAGGACGAGGCCGCTGGCGTTTTCCATGAGGACGTAGAGCTTGCCGAGCACGCCGAGGATTTTGAAATCGTGGGAAGGGTTGAGAGCCGAGCTTTGCGAGACAGCGCCGTGGGCGGAGGCGGGCGGCGGAATTGAGGGTTGAGAGTTGAGAGGCGCGGGTTCCGCGGGCGCTGGCTCGTTGGACGTTGGACGTTGGACGTTGGGCGTTTGACGTTCATCCTCGCGCAGCGGCGCAGGCTGCTGCAAAGGCAGTGCGCTCCAATCTGGCCGCAGCGCCACCTGCTCGGCTTGCGGGATGAGCGGGAGCGTCTCATCTGGCGCTACCGTCGTTTCAACCGCCGGTTCCGCGCGAAACGTCCGCGACCAGCTCGCCCGATCACTTTCCAGCGCCACGCGCACTGCCTCGACGACCGCCTCGCGCACCCACGCCCCGTTGCGAAAGCGCACCTCGCGTTTCGCCGGATGCACGTTCACATCGACTTCCGCAGGATCCATGTCAATGAACAGGAACGTCACCGGATGCCGCCCTTTCATCAGCGCCGTGTGGTAGCCCTCGCGCAGGGCAAAATTGAGCGTGCTGTTTTCCACCGCACGGCCATTCAGGAAGATGAGTTGCTGTGCGCGCGACGAGCGGCTCACGCCCGCCTTGCCGATGAAGCCGCGGATCGAAATTCCCTCGCTGGCAAACTCCGGCACCTCCAGCAGCTCCGCCGCGAGCGCCGCGCCGCACAGGTCGCGGATGCGCTCCCGCAGATGATTCGCGGGCGGGAGCTGCCAGACCACGCGCTCGTCATTTACGAAAACGAAGCCGATCTGCGGATGCCCAATGGCTTGCAAATGAAGCTGGTGCTCGACGTGGCTCGACTCGGTGTTTTCCGTGCGCAGGAATTTTCGCCGTGCGGGGAGATTGTAGAAAAGCTGGCGCACTTCGATCTGCGTGCCGGGCGCGTCGCCGCCGTCGCGCACGGTCTCGATTTTGCCCGCGTTCACGAGCACCTCGGTGCCCGCGAGCGCGTCGCGTTCGCGCGTGGCGAGGCGGAAACGCGAGACGCTGGCGATGCTCGGCAGCGCCTCGCCGCGAAAGCCGAGCGTGTGAATCGCCGCGAGATCGTGGCCCGTGCGGATTTTGCTCGTCGCGTGCCTTTCCAGGCAGAGCAGCGCGTCGTCGCGATCCATGCCGCTGCCGTCATCGACCACGCGGATGTAGGAAATGCCGCCGCGCCGCACCAGGACCTCGATGCGCGTGGCCCCGGCGTCGATGGAGTTTTCCACGAGCTCCTTCACCACGCTCGCGGGCCGCTCCACGACTTCGCCCGCGGCCACCTGGCTGGCGACGGCTTCGGAAAGGAGGGCGATGCGGGACATGGGCGCGGAGTGTCGGGCGGCGCACGGCGGGTGACAAGTGCGCGGCTGGCAGTTGCCACTTGGCACCGTTCGCGCGGCGACTTAGTTTCCACGCATGATCCACGTCACCGATGCCGCTTTTGCGCAGCTCGAAACCCTCGTCCGCGACCAGGACGACCCGGCCAAGGGACTCCGCATTTTGGTCGAAAACGGCGGGTGCGCGGGCATGCAGTACGGCATGGGGCTCGACCATGCGAAGGAGGGCGACGAAATCGTCGAGCGTGGCGGCGTGAAGGTGATCATCGACGCCGAGAGCGCGCATTTTCTCAACGGCTCGACCATCGACTACGCGGACGATCTCGCCGGCTCCGGCTTCCGCATCCAGAACCCGAACGCCGCGCGGAGCTGCGGCTGCGGCACGTCTTTTGAACCCGCCGACGCCGAAGCCGGCGCGCACCAGCACTGATCCCCTCGCGACCTGACGGCGCTCCCGGTTTTCCCCAAATATGGCTGACGATTTCTACGGCTACGACGACGACGGCGACGAACCCAAGGGCCACGACAACCTGTTTCTCTGGACCGTTTTCATCCTCCTGCTGATCGGCCTCTCCTTCGCGTGCTGGCTCGGCAGCTTCTACATTTTCGGCAGTCCCGAGCGGCCCGCGTCGTACCACTTCTTGAAAACGATCGGCAAGATCGAGGCACCGGTGCGCTTCGAGATCACGGCGGGGCCGCCGGGTGAATTCCTCACCGCGCAAAAACTTTTCGAACGCTACGGCCGGATGACGCGACTCGAGCTGCAGGAGGAAAACGCGCAGCTCATGCGCGACTACATCAGGAACTACCGCGAGACGAAGCGGCCCGTCGGTTACGTGTTCGGACATTTCACCATTCTCGACGCGCGCGATCTGAAAAAGACCGATCTTTTCCCGACCGGCGTGGTCGCGCTGGCGCAGGCGGCGGAGTTTCCGCAGGTGGTCATCGAGCATGTCTATACCTCCTCGCCGCGCTACGTGCCCGCGCTGCACACGCTGCTCCAGACCGGGCTCCCCATGCCGATCAAAAAGACCGAAGACCTCGCGGCGCTCCTCCATGTGGAGCGCCTGCCGGACGGCCACATGCAGTTCACCCTCGTGCCGCTGCTCTACGGGACCTACGCGCTGAAGAATGGCGTGGGCACCTTCAGCCTCGAACCTCCGGCGGAACTGAATATGGAGCCCGGCCTGCCGGTCATCAAAGCGCAGGGGTTTCAGGACGGCCTGAAAAAATTCGCCGACTACCGCCGCACTCATCAGCTCGCCAGCACCGCAGCCTCCGACGCCGCGCCCGCCGCGCCGCAGCCCGAACTCGTGCGCGTGGACACGGTGCTGCCCGGCACGCCCGTCCCCCCCACCGGCGCGATGCCGCCCGTGCCAGTGGCGACGCCGATGGCCATTGCGAGCCGCGCCACGCCGCGTGTCGGTGCGGCCACGCCGCGCCTCGCCGCCGCCACGCCAAGTGCGACTCCGCCGATCAATATCGCGATGCTCAACACGCCGCGTCCCGTCGCGCCACCGCTGCCGCCGACCGCCACGCCAGTCGTGAAAATGTCGCCGACCGGCGTACCGCTGCAGCCCTTCATCGAGTCAAAGCGCGACCCGAATATGTCCAGCGGCGGCGGCTCGTGGCGCACGTATGCCGCGGGCAAAGCGCCGCCGGCCCGCGCCGTCACTGCCGCCGAGGCGGGCGACCTCGCGGATCGCGGCGAACTCGGCGAGCGCATCTATCTGCAAGGTGACTTCCGCGTGACCGCCTCCGGCGAAAACCGCGCCGTGCTGCGCGACCGGGCGGCAGGCGACGATCCACCGGCGGGCGCAGCGCGCATCATCGTGGAGTATCCCGCGGGTGCGGTGCCGCCGGTGGAAAAGTCGAGCTTTGCCCGCGATGCCGCGCGCCCGTTTGAAATCCGCGACGTGCGCCGCGGCGCGGACGGCCAGGTGAACATCTACGTGCGCGAGATCATTCAGCCGTAGCGTCGGCACGCGCCCCAAAATTTTCTCCACACCGCCCATGCCGCTCGCCGCTTTTCCGAAATGCTTTCTCGATGCCATGTGCGTGGAGAAAACGATGACCGTCGAGGACTGGATCGGACGCGTGGCGGCGGAGCTGGATGTGGACGGGCTGGAGTTTTACTGGGGCTTCACG
>JANXWQ010000100.1 GCA_025351065.1 Chthoniobacter sp.
GACGGCACGGAGTGCCGTCCCTACCCGTGCTACTTCGTGCCCGGCAGCAGCAGGTCGAGCGCGTTTTTGATCGTGTCTTTGCCGGTCTTGACCGCGTCCTGCACCGCGCCTTTCGCGGTGTCCACGATGACCTCGCCGGCGGCTTGCTTGAGGCGCGCGGTGAGGTCTTCGGCGGGCTTGTTCAGCGGGCCGGTGAGGCGCATGGAGGTCCACACGTAGCCGGCGCGGGATTCGGTGAAAACTTTCTCCCGCGAGCCGGGGATGAAGGCGAGGCTGGAGGGCGTGACGCCGACTTGGAAGGTGCCGTCGATCATCTCATGCTCGATCACGAAGTCGCCTTCGAGGCGGATCAGCCCTTCGGACTCGGCGACGAATTTCGTAACGCGCAGCTTCGTGCCGTCCTGCTTGAAATCCGCGGACGCGCGGCTGAGCGAGAGCCGGCGGAACTGCTGCGTGCCGGTGAACAGCGCGATCTGATCGAGCACGGGTAGCGCCGTGAGTTCGCCGCGCGCGACGCTGAGCGAGCCGGCGATTTCCGGCCCGGCGGCGGGCAGCGGCAGCGGGCCGCGGATGGTCACGTCGCCGGAGAGCTGGCCTTTGAGCCGCACGCGCCAGTCGGGCGAGAGGAAGGGCGTGAGGTTCACGTCGCGGATCGCGACCTGGAGATCGAGGCGCTCGTCGAAATTGATCTCGCCCGTCGCTTTCACCGAACCCGTGCCGCCCTGGCGAAACTCGGCGGTGTTCACGAAAAGCGACGGCGCGCGGTAGCGCAGCGCGAGCGCCTGCACGTCGAGCGCGGGCAGGCCGGTCTGCTCGATCTTGCCGCCTTGGCCGGTGATCTTCCACCCGCCGCCGTCGGGCACGGCGGTGACGGTGGTGTTGCGCATGCTGCCGCCGCTCCACGCGAGGTTCGTGTCATGCACGGTGGCGGTGGAAATCTCGACGCGGTTTGGCAGCCAGCCGCCGGACGGGTTGGGCGCGGAGGCTGTGGGGACGCCCATCGGCGGGGCCTCGGGCAGCTCGGCGCGCGGGCCGGTGAGGCTGAGATTCAGGCGCTGCACGTCGATCTGCTCGACCTGCCAGACCTTTTCAAAAAACCGCCGCAGGCTGATTTCCGCGCGCATCTGGTCGAGCGTGAGCGCGGCAAACGGCGCGTCCTTTCCGCCCTGCGCCTTGAAGCCCTCGGTGAAGATGCTCGCGCCGGTGAATTGCAGCGGCGCGAGTTCGCATTCGGCGCGCAAGGTGCCGCCCGCTTTTTGCGCGACAAACCGCCGAAAGCTGTCGCTCCGCAGATAGGAATACGCGGCCGCTTTCACCATGAAAAAACCGACGATCAGCAGGACGAAAACGGCGGGGACGGCCCAAAGCGCGAGGCGTTTCCAGCGGCTCGGGGCGGTTGAAGCTTGGCGTCGGGAGGGTCGGGGCATGCCGCCACTTTTGCGACTGACAAAGCCGCGTCAATGCCCAACGCTCCCACAGCCGCCTCACCAGCGACGTTTTTGTTTTTCGACAGAATGAACAGAATTTACAGAATTTCTTGGCGGGCAGCTTTCACGCCCGGAGGGTTCCACTTTCTCCCGCAGAAATTCTGTCCATTCTGTTAATTCTGTCCAAACCACCATGCTCGAACTCCAGCAAGTCTCCCTCCAACTCGGCAATGACCCCGACGACCAGCTTCTGCTCGCGGAGGTTTCGACGCGTTTTCCGAAGAAACATTTCGCCGCGATCCTCGGGCCGTCGGGCTGCGGGAAAAGCACGCTGCTCAAAGTCATCGCCGGCCTCCGCGAGCCCACGCACGGGCATGTGGAGTGGGACGGGCGCAACCTTTCCCAGGACGGCGACATGGACCCGCACGAGATCGGCTACGTGCCGCAGTTCAGCATCGCCTACGATTTGCTGACCGTATGGGAGAGCGTGGAAAGCGCGCTGCGCCTGCGCGTGGCCGGCCTGGACCTCGACGAGCAGGAGGAGCGGCTGGAAAAAATCCTCGGCGAAGTCGGCCTCGACGAAATCAGCGACCGCGAGGTGCGCGTGCTTTCCGGCGGCCAGAAACGCCGCCTCGCGATGGCGCTGGAAATGGTCAGCTCCCCGCACCTGCTGCTCTGCGACGAAGTGACCAGCGGCCTCGATCCGAAGGCCGAGGACGAGATCGCCAAGCTCATGCACCAGCTCTCGCGACACGACGACCGCATCGTGCTCAGCGTCACCCACAGCCTGCGCCACCTCGCGCTCTACGACAGCATCGTGGTACTCTACCAGGGCCACGTCGCCTACCACGGGCCGGCGCAGTTTTTGTATCACTACTTTGGCGTGGAAAAGCCCGAGGATCTTTTCCCCCGCCTCGCGCAGCGCAAACCCGACGACTGGCATCGCTCGTGGCAAAAACACCGCAACACCTACTACGCCGAGAGCAAGCTCGACGGCGACGGGGCCGTCGATGCCGCCGCGCGCGAAGATGTCCACGACCGCCCCGCCGCCGAGGATGAGGCGGCGAAAAAGCGCCTCGAGAAGCTGCTGAAAAAAGCGCAGGGCGACGACGTGGGCGACGAAAAAAAGAAGGACGAGGAAGCGGAGGAAAAACCGCGCGGCAAAACAAAAACGGAGGCCGTCGAGCACGAGGGCACGCCCTCGGCGCTCACGCAGTTCGGCGTGCTCCTCGCCCGCCGGTGGAAGATTTTTTTCCGCGACCGCGGCGGCCTCTGGCTGCAACTCGCGCTGCTCGTCGGCTTCCCGATTTTGGTCGTCATCTTCGCGCTCGACGGCCTGCCGCAGATCAAAAATCTCAACGGCGTGGTCAACGGGAATTTCCTCGAGCAGATGAAGCACGAAATGGAGCAGGGCCAGGAACTCATCAAGACCGGCGGGCTCGTCTCGGGGCTCATCATGTTCCAGGTCGTGCTCCTCGCGCTCATGGGCTCGAACAACGCCGCGCGCGAAATCGCCGGCGAGCGGCTCATTTTCGAGAAGGAGAAATTTTCCGGCGTCCGCCCGTCTGCCTACGTTGCGTCCAAGGCCGCGTTCCTCGGCGTCCTCGTGCTCGTGCAGTCCGTATGGATGGCCGTCTTCGTGAACGTCATCGTGCAGTTCCAAGGCAGCCTCCTCACGCAGATCGTCCTGCTCACGCTCGTCAATGCCTCGCTCACCTCCGTCTGCCTCGGTCTTTCCAGCCTGATGAAAACCGCCGAGCAAGCCTCGCTCGTCTCTGTCTATCTCGTCGGCTTCCAGCTCCCGCTCAGCGGCGCCGTGCTCGCGCTGCCCAAGGCGCTCAGCATGCTCACCCAACCCTTCATCGCCTCCTACTGGGGTTGGTCCGGTTTCATCCAGACCATGCACGACACCCGCTTCTACGAGGCCGTAAAAAAAGTCACCCAGACCGACATTTCCAACGCCCCGCTCTGCATCTGGTGGCTCAGCTGCCACGTCCTCCTCGGCCTCATCATCGCCTACACCGGGTGCAAAAATTCGCGCTGGGAGTAAGGCGGTGTTCAGTTTAACCACCAACTCAGAACTCCCATGACGTTTTTCCCCTGGCGCGAAATCGAACGCAAAGCACGCAGCGTGAACGAAAGTCCTGCGGCCAAGCCGGGCGGAAGTGAGCGGCGCTTCGCCTCAGTGTTCTTCGCGGCGGCGATGGTGCTGTGCGGCGGCCGGATGACTCTCGCGCAGGAGGCGCAACCTGCGGATGCGGTGTCGCTGGAAACGGCCGCGGAAAAACTGGCGCAGCTCGATGAGGACTACGCCAAAAAGCTGGCGGAGACGCGCGCGACGGTGACGGCGGAGGCGGAGGCAAAGCGGATCACCGACAGCGTGGCGCAGAGTCTCGGCTGGTCGCTGCGGGCTTCCGCGGGGGCGACGCTGGATGTGCGCAGCCTCATTTCCACCACGCGCATTCCGGCGGAAAACGCGGCGCTGACGGCGTCGTTCCGGGATTTGGAAACCGCCGGCACTTTGCTCCAGACGCGCCGCGCCGCGCTGAACACGGACCTCGCGAAAGAGGTGCGCCGCCAGGTGCGGGAGGCGGCGCAGGGCACGCCGTCGCCGGAGGAAATCCGGGCGCTGCTGGAGCGGATCGGCAGCGCGCAGCAGGCCATCGAGCGAAAAGCGCCGGCGGCGGTGGAGCCGCGCATTCCGTGGAGGCAGGGGGCAAGTACGCTGCGCCTGCTGCAGCGGCTGACCGAGGCGGAAAACGGGCACGACCTTTCCGCCCTTACCTCCGCCGCGGGCGCGTGGCGCGAGGCCACGTCCGACACGCGCGAGGTGCTGGGGCAGGAGGCGGCGCAAGCCCGCATCGACCGCATCGTGCAGCCAAACATGCGGCTCATGGATGAGCGGCAGGCGGCGCTCGATGCCGCGCTGACGGCGCGCAGGCCCGCGGCGGAACTCGCGGCGGCTTTCACCGCGTACGCCGAGGCGGCGGAGAAACATCTCGCCCTCCGCGAAGGCGATCGCGGGGAAAGAGTGGAGGCCCGCGTTTTTCTGGATGTGTACCGCTCGCTGACGGGCATCTCACGGGCGGTCGAGGCGGGCGACGCCGTGCAAAGCGTGAATCAAATCAGCCAGGCGGCGAATATCATCGGGAACCTCGGAGCGGCGCGGGCGGCCAAGTATGAAGCGATGCTGACGAAGCTGGACGCGGAGGCTTCCCAAAAAGCGGCGAGGATCCACCAGCAGCGCATCGCCGACCTGCGCGCGCGACTCGCCGCGGCGAAACAGCCCGCGGATCTCGATCCGATTGCCGCCGATCTTCTAGCGTGGTCCGCACAGGTGAGCAATCGGGGCGGCGAGCAAAGCATCGATCTCCGCCAACTCACGCAGCAGCTCAACATCCTGGGCGCGGCGTGGAGTTCGGGCAATCCGGGTTTGCTCGCGCAGCAGGACCGTTCCGGCGAAGGCGGGCTCGTCGGCAGCGCCTTTGCCAAAGAGCTGGCGGCCCTGCGGAGCCGCGCCGAACGCGACATCCTCGCCGGCGTGCTAAAGGCGCCCGAACTGAACGCCGCCCCGCTGGCCAACCTGGCGCCGGACGCCGCGATCGAGGCCTTTTGCGACGGCCTCGCGAAAGCCGGCGAGTGGAGCCGTCTGCTCCAGGTGCTCCAGTCGCGTCCGCCCACGCCGGGCCAGCCGTACGGCCGGGCGGAAGACGAGACCGTGAGCGCGCTGCGCTCGTTTTTCACCGCGCAAAATCTCGAACTCGCCGAGCAGTGGCGCGATGCGGCGGACGCCTACAAATCGGTGCTCCGCTGCACCGGCGCGCGCGTCCCCGTGAAGCCCGCCGCGGAACGCCTCAAGGCGCTCACGAAGGAACATTCCGAAATCAACGCGCCGCCCGCCCGGCCCGCCGAGGCCCAGCCGGGGCTTTTGCGCCGCCTCGTGCCCTCGCCGGCGCAGCCGTAGCGCATGAGACCGGGCGCAGCCATCGCAGCGGTGCTGATGCTCGCGGCGGACACGGTTCCGTTCGCGCGCGGTGCGGAGGGAGAAAGCGCGACCCTCCAGCGCAGCCGGCGCGCGAGCGAACTCATCGACGGCATCGAGGCGGAGTTTGCGGTCGAGCGCGCCATTTTTGAGGAGGAGCTGGATCGCGGCGTGGCGCTCGGGCAATGGAGCGAGGGGGAAAAGAGAATGGAGGCCAGCAACATGAACTCGCTGCTCGGCACGGACCGCCCGGCCTTTGCCCAATCGTCAATGCCGCCGGACATCCGCACCGCCATGATCGAGCGCGCGGGCACCGGCGGCGACCCGAGCCGCGGCACGACGCCGCTCCAGCGCTGGTACGCCCAGCGCATTGCGGCGCTGCGGGCGCTCCGCGAAAAAGCGCGCGCGGAACTCGTCACGGCGACCCTCGACTGCGCCGAGGAGGCCTGGCTGCGGGCGGAAAACCGCGCCGATCTCGAGCCGGCGATCCGCCAGCTCAACGCGGCCAAATCCGCCGTCGCCGACTATTGGAATCAGGTGCAGTCGCTCCGCAGATTTTCACATGAGCCCTACCCCGGTCCCGCCGGCAGCCAGCCGGAGAAGCCGCTCCCGCTGCGCAACGCGCTGGACGTTTACGATTTCATCTCCGTCCTCGCCTCGCCCGAACCCTTCTTTTTGCCAGACCCGGTCCGCGATCCGGGCGCCTACAAAACGGGCCGCATGCTCTGGTCTGGGCTTGAGGAAATTGACCACGCCTTTACCCGCCGGCCCGCCATCGTCGCCCGCTACCGTGACTACGAGGATCGCCTTTTCGATTTCCAGCAAACTCAGCGCGCCGCCCTCGACGACCTCATCGTGCGCGACGCGCCGGCGGCGGAATTTGAGCCAGTGTACCTGCGCTACACACCCGCGGCCTTGCCCCGCCAGCCATACCGGCAGGGCTCGCCCGGCAACCGCCCCGATGTCATCGCCGACTATCGCGACCTCGTCCCACGGCCCGAGACTCTCGCCCTTCTCAATCGCAATCCGCACCTGCCCCGTCCCGGCGCACCGCAGGCCCCGGTCGAGGAGCTGCAAGCCTACGGCGACTGGCTCGCTTTCCGCAAAGCCGAGGAGCGCGGCAACGCGGCGGCTATTCGCGCGGCGCGTGAAAAAGTCATCAAGTCGCGGCTTCCGCCCAAGGCCCGCGCTTTCCTCGTCACGCGGCTCGGCCTCGATCCCACACCCGCGAGCGTCCCGCCCGCTGCGCCCGACGCCGCGGCGCAACCCGTGGATGCGCTGCTCGCGCAACTCCGCGCGCTCGTGGCACAAGATGAAAAGCACGCGTCCACCGGGCGACAGGTCATCGCCGTCTGGGAAAAACTGCGCGCCGGAGCCGCCAGCGATACCACGCCGCAGGCCAAAGATTTCTGGGCCGGCCTCGCTGCGCATCCGGGCAGCCGCGCGCTCTTTGCCCTGCGCGATCAGGCCGCCCGTCAACTCCTCGCGCGAATCCGCCCGGCCGCCGCCGACTCCACGGCCCCGCTGCCCGCGGAGTTGCACGGAGACCTCGTCGCCGCCGTCACGACCGGCGCTTTCGACACGGTGAAACAACTGCTCGCCCTCGATGCCGCCGCCGCCATCCTGACCGCTCGCGAAAATGGCAACTGGGCGCGCGATGCGGCGATCCTGAACGACGCCGCGAACCTGGCCAAAGCCGGCCCGCACCAGGCCGCGCGCGCCGCCTATCTCCAGGCCATTCGGCAGCTTGCCGATCCCGCGCTCGGCGAATTCGCCGCGCGTATTGCGAAGAGTCTTTCCGCCGATCCGCGGTGACTGCCCAAACTATGAACACGATCGAAGAACTCGATGCGGTCGCCCTCGTGAGCGACCTGCCAGCCCACGGATTGAAACGCGGCGACGTGGGAACGGGGGTGCTCATCCACGGCGACGGCGCGGCTTTCGAGGTGGAGTTTGTCGGCTGCGACGGCCACACCGTGGCGCTCGTGACGCTGGAACGCGGCGCGGTGCGCCCGCTGCATGCGACCGACATTCCGCACGCGCGCGGACGCTTGCTGCTGCGTGAGTTGATCGTCATCTGGTGGGCTACGAGCCGTCCGCGAGCCGCGCGAGGATGTCGCGCGCGAACCAGTCGCCGCTCTCCGCCAGCTCCGCGAGCTGCGCCTTGGCCCGCTCCCGCATCGAAATACCGGGCAAAGATCTTGTCGGCTTCCTCCGGCGTGGCCACCGGAATTTCTCGATCAGATGAAGCAGGAGATGCAGCAGAGCAAGGAACTCATGCGCGCCGGGTCGCTCGTCTCGGGGCTGATCATGTTTCAGGTTATCCTCCTCGCGCTCATGGGCTCGAATAACGCCGCGCGCGAAATCGCCGGCGAGCGGCTGATTTTGAAAAGGAAAAATTCTCCGGCGTGCGCCCGTCCGCCTCTGCTGCCACGTCCTTCTCGGCCTCATCATCGCCTACACCGGGTGCAAAAATTCGCGCTGGGAGTAAGGCACAGTTCGCCCCGGCCATGAGCAGCCCCCACTGCCGCAAAGTATTTCATCCGCATAGGTCTGCTGTTCGATCCCCGCGTCTGCCGGCTCCAGCCGGACGAAGCTCTTTTGCCCAGTCAATATCTTAAGTTCGTCAGCCGGTTGAAGCCCCTCTTCCTTGGTAAATCCGAGCCCTGTGCATGCGGCCTCCGGCATTCGATTTTTTGCGTCACGTTTTCGCGGATATCGGCGCGGTTTGAATGACGAGGTCGGTGCGGGCGCGGCAGGCGTTGGCGAGGATCAGGCCGGCGCGTCCATTTTCAAACTGCCGTGCCCCGCCGCCGCCGCGCATCGACGTACACCGCGCCGAGAATCACGAGTCCTTTCACGATCGACTGGAGCGAAAAATGGACGCCGGCCTGGTTCAGTCCTTTGTCGAGAATGCCAATGATGACCGCGCCGAGCACCGTGCCGTAAATCGAGCCGATGCCCCCGGTGAAACTCGTGCCGCCGACGACCACGGCGGCGATGGCGTTCAGCTCGAAACCCTGTCCGGCAGAGGGTTCGCCGGAAAAAAGCTGTGACGCCTGGATGATGCCCGCGAGCCCCGCGCAGCCTGCGGAGAGCAGATAGACGGCGGTCTCATTGCGCGCCAGCGCGATGCCAGTGAAGCGCGCCGCCTCGCGATTTCCGCCGATGGCGTAAAGGTGCTGGCCGAAGCGCGTGCGATGCAGCAGCACGGCGGTGAGCGCGAAAATCGCGGCCATGAAAACCACCGGCATCGGCAGCCAGCCGCCGAGCCGCTCCGTGCCGAGCGCGAAGAACGTCTGCGCGCTCGCGGGTGCGGCGAGCGGGCGGCCTTCGTTGAAGCGAAACGCCGCGCCGCGGACGACCAGCATCATCGCCAGCGTGATGATGAACGGCGGCATCCGCGTGCGCGCGGCGAGCGCGCCATTGGCCGCGCCGATGCCGGCGGCGGTGAGCAGGCCCATGCTGAGTCCGGCGGCGAGACCGTGCGGGAGAAAGGTGACGGTCACGATGCCGACGAGCGCGACGACCGCGCCGACGCTCAGGTCGATGCCGCCGATGAGAATCACGAGCGTCATGCCAAAGGCGATGATCGCGTTGACGGAAATCTGCTGCGCGAGATCGAGCAGATTTCCCGTGGTGAGGAACCGTCCGTCCGGCACCCAAAAGGCGAAGAGCGTGAGCAGCGCGACGATGGCGCAGAGGAGCGGGATGAGGCGGCGGGTGGAGGTCATGGAAAGGTTGTCGCGCTGGCGGTGAGCGTAGCCATGACCTCCTCGGCGGTGATGTCAGGCGAGGCCGCTTCGCGCACGATCCGGCCGTCGCGATAAAGCGCGAGGCGGTGCGAAAGGCCCATCACTTCGGGCAGGTCGGACGAGATGAGCAGGATCGCCATGCCGCCTTCGATGAGCCGATGGAGCAGGGCAAACATTTCATCGCGCGCGCCCACGTCCACGCCGCGTGTCGGCTCGTCGAGGATCAGCACTTTCGGCGGATGCTCCATCCATTTCGCGACGACGATCTTCTGCTGGTTGCCGCCGGAAAGCGCCGCGACGGGCTGCTCGGGGCCGGTCGTTTTGATCGCAAATCCGCGTACCGCACTGGCGATGATTTCGCTGCGGCGTGCGCGGTTCACGAGCGGGCCGCGCAGCCACTCGCGCGTCCACGGCAGCGCGAGATTGTAGCCGACGGAATTGGTCATCACGAGGCCTTGGCGCTTGCGGTCTTCCGGCACAAGCGCGACTCCGGCGGCGAGCGCTTCGCCAGGCGAGCGGGGCGCGAAAGACTGGCCGTCCACGCGCACCTCGCCGCCGGTCATGCGCTCGAGACCGAAGAGCACGCGCGCCAGTTCCGTGCGCCCCGCGCCGACGAGCCCTGCGAGCCCGAGGATTTCGCCGTAGCGCAGCTCGAACGAAACGCCCTTCACGCCGGGCCCGCGCAAGTCGCGCACGGCGAGCGCCACCTCGCGCGGACGATGCGGTGGGCGCGGATAATGATCCTTCAACTCGCGTCCAACCATCCAGCGGATCAGCTCGCGCGTGTCGAGCTGCGCGGCGTCCTGCGTGCCAATCGAGCGCCCGTCGCGCAGCACGGTCACGCGGTCGGCGAGGCGCGCGAGTTCCTCCAGCCGATGCGAAATGTAAATGATCCCCGTGCCCGCCTCGCGCAGCCGGCGGAGCTTGACGAAAAGCGCGTCCGTTTCGCCCGCCGAAAGCGAGGCCGTCGGTTCGTCGAGAATGAGCACGCGCGCCTTCACCGAGAGGGCGCGCGCGATTTCCACGAGCTGCTGCTGCGCCACGCTCAGCCCGCTGACTCGCGCCCGCACATCTCCGATTTCCCGCAGCCCAAGCTCGTCGCGCAACGCCTCCGCCTGTGCAAAAATCCGCCGCCGGTCGAGCAGTCCAAAGCGCACCGGCTCGCGTCCGAGGAAGATGTTTTCCGCGACGCTGAGATTCGGCGCGAGCGAGAGTTCCTGATGAATGAGCCGGATGCCGAGCCATTCCGCTTCGCCCACATCGCGGATCGTCGCGCGCTCGCCCGCGACGGAAATCTCGCCCGCATCCGGCGCGTGGATGCCACCGAGAATTTTGATCAGTGTGCTTTTTCCCGCGCCGTTCTCGCCGAGCAGTGCGTGGATTTCCCCAGCCCGCAAATCGAAGTCCACGCCGTCAAGCGCCACCACACCGCCGAAGTGCTTGCGGATTCCGCGCAGCGCCAGCAGCGGTTCCGCGCTCATTCTTTCGTGATGAGCTTCACCTC
>JANXWQ010000129.1 GCA_025351065.1 Chthoniobacter sp.
ATCCAGTTGCCGCCGGCGAGAATTCCTGTTCGTGGGGTCATAAATGTAGGGCGGCAGAGCCTTCACAAACTGCGCCGGGCGACAAGCGCTTTGTGTGCGCCGAGCCTTTTTCCAGCGGCTGAAAATTTACTGCGGATTTCGGGTTTCGGATTGCGGATTTTCCCCTAGCCTCCGCGTCCTATGTTATCCGCAGGTATCGTCGGCCTTCCAAATGTCGGCAAATCCACCCTCTTCAACGCCGTCACCAAAACGCAGAAAGCGCAGGCGGCGAACTACCCGTTTTGCACCATCGACCCAAACGTCGGCATCGTCACCGTGCCCGACCCGCGGCTCGCCGCGCTGTCGAAACTTTCGCATTCCAAAAAGCTCGTCCCGGCGGCGATTGAGTTCGTGGACATCGCGGGCCTGGTGAAAGGCGCGAGCGGCGGCGAGGGGCTGGGCAACAAGTTCCTCAGCCACATCCGCGAAGTGCATGCCCTCGTGCAGGTCGTGCGCTGCTTCGAGGACGCGGACATCCACCACGTCAGCGGCACCGTCGATCCCGTGCGCGACATCGAGATTATCAACACGGAACTCATCCTCGCCGACCTCGCCGCCGTGCAGAAACGCAGCGAGCGCCAGGCGAAAGCTGCGAAGCTCGGCGACAAAGTGGCGAAAGCCGAAATCGCGCTCTGCGAAAAACTCATCCCCCACCTGGACGCCGGCAAACCCGCGACCACCCTCGCCCTCCACGACGACGAGACGAAACTGCTGGGCGAGTTTTTTCTCCTCTCAGGCAAACCCACCATCTTTGCCTGCAACGTCGCCGAAGCCGATCTCGCCAACGTCGCCGCCATTGTCGAAGCCGCGCGCGACAATGAAGGCGTGCCGCCGCGCGACAACGTCGAGATGACCGACGCCGCGCGTTTCGTCACCGCCGTGCAGGATTACGCACGCTCGCATTTCGCCACCGAGGCCGTGGTCATCAGCGCGCAGATCGAGAGCGAACTCGCCACCCTCACCGACGAGGAAGCCGCCGAATACCTCGCCGGCATCGGCGTCGCGTCGAGCGGCGTCGGCTCGCTCATCCGCGCCGTCTATCACCTGCTCGGCCTGCGCACCTACCTCACCACCGGCGAGCAGGAGACGCGCGCCTGGACCATCCGCGCCGGCGACAAAGCGCCCGCCGCCGCCGGTGTCATCCACAGCGATTTCGAGCGCGGCTTCATCGCCGCCGAGACCGTCCACTTTGACGACCTCATCCAGCTCGGCTCCCACGCCAAAGCCCGCGAAGCCGGCAAGCTCCGCATTGAGGGCAAGGACTATGTGGTGAAGGATGGGGACGTGGTGGAGTTCCGGTTCAACGTGTAGTTGGTGCGGCACAAACGCTGCTAATCTGCGGTGGATGAGATTAGTCCCGCTTTGTTTTTTCCTTGGTGTAGCGATGTGCGGAGCAGCCCTGACTTGGACCGATTTGATCCGACAACCTCAGCTTGCAAAGGGCAGTCCTCACATTCGCCGCGCCACTCCGCATTTGGGTTACACTTACCCGGCTCAGTTCGGTACCGCCGTTGGACGGTTGCCGGAAGAGCTGCCGCGGATTTCGAAAGCACCGCTCCCCACGACTCCCCGAACTAACGGGATTGCGAGTAATGTCGTCATTGTGAACGCCGCTCCTCCACGCCCTCCAGTTTTCTTGCCAGCGGCCATGCCCCCGCCAGCAAGCTACGTGCAGGTTCAAAGCATCGTTCAGCCGGTAGCCCCTCCAGTCACCAAGCCCAAAGAGTACGCGCTCCGTTTGGATGAGCCGCAATGGTTTTTTGCCGGGGAACGACGAATCAGAATCCAATTGCACGACTACGGTTCGCTCTCCATCGGTGTGCAACTCGACTATGGCAGGAACGTCAGATTGCAAAAGCAAACCAACCCCGATCCTCACGAAATGGGCGAACTCACATTAATTCACCAGGAGGGTTCGGTGAGGGTCTATTATTGGAATGCCGCGCGGGCTCCCATCGGCTGCTATCTGCTGCGAGTCGTTGGCGATGCAACATAGCAGTCGAGCGAAGTTGCTAGTCTAACGGCAACATCCGTCACTACCGTCCCACCATGCCAAATCTCACCGCCGCCCTGCATAGTGGAAAACCGGACGAGGGGGCTTCTGGGCGACTTGCCTGGAAGTGCCCGGTGCGAATAGTCAGGGTGAAACCAAGGCGGAATGTCTGCGCGATCTTTCCGAGGCCGAGAAATTTGATCTTGGAAGTTATAATGAAGAGGAAGCACTGCGCGATGACCCAACCGCGGTGAAGACCAATCTCGCCGTGGCGTGAGCCGAGAATGAGCACCGAAGGTGCGCAAACATGCCAGCCCAGGGCAACGCCCTGGGAAAGCGATGTTATTACGATCAAAGCCCTAAAAGGGCGGCTTAAAGAATTTGTCGCCCCTTCAGGGCTTGTCTGTCTTTTACCGCCCTACCCAGGGCGTTGCCCTAGGCTGGCTTATTCCCGGGCCTTTGGCCCTGCATGGCTGCGGAACGGCTTACGGCACTTCCTGAATCTGGATGTGCCGGTATTCCATCGTGCCGCGGTCGGCTTCGAGGCCGATGGGGCCGGTGGCGGGGAGCTTGAGCGCGGCTTCGAGGACTTCGCCGTTGCAAGTGCAGTGGGCGACGCCGTCTTTCACGGTGACGATGATGACGTTCCAATCCTGCGCCTTGTAAGCCTTGAGTTCCTTGTAAGGGCCGGCCACGAGGTAGTCGCGGCACTGGAGCTGCGGCACGCGGAGGAAGATGCCGCTGTCGGCGTCTACCGAGGCGCGGAATTCCAGCTTGAGGACAAAGTCCTTGGGAAACTCGCGCAGCGTCCAAAGCTGGCGCAGGTGCGGGCCTTTGGCGTCGTCGCGCGGGTTGACGGTGAGCACGCCGTCCTTGGCGGTGTAGCGGCCGTCGGTGGCGTCGGTTTTGCCGGCGAGATCGGGCTCGTCTTTGTAATGCCAACCGGTGAGATCCTGGCCGTTGAAAAGGCTGGTAAAACCGGCCTCGGGCTTCCGGTCATCGGCGCGTACGGCGAGCGTGGTGGTGAGGAGCAGGGCGAGGGCGGGGAGGAGTTGGGCGAGTTTCATAGTAGGGGTGAAAGGTGGCGCGCAGCCTTTCTGCACGGAGGCGCGCGAGCAAGCGCGAAATACAGGCGCCCGCAGTACATTCAGCGGTTCTTCACTGCGCCATTGTCGCAAAGCCTTCAATGGCTGCGTGCAGAATGACGGCAGGGTTTTTGGCTGCTGGCGCAGTGGCGCGGCCTCGCTCCAAAGCGAGCGCCCACCCGCTGCGGACAATCCTATTGCACCGCACCATCGGCCCGCCCATCTTCCCGCCCGCATGACCTCCCGCCTTTCGCGCTTCGCGCTCACGTTTCTCCTCCTCACCACCGCGGCGCTCGCGCAGCCGGGTGAAATCCGCAAGAGCATCTGCCGCATCAGCAACACGGCGCAGGAGGCGAACTACCGCGCGCCGTGGCTGCCCGGCGGGATGAGCGGTGGCAGCGGCACAGGCTGGGTCGTCGGGCCCGACCGGCTGCTCACCAATGCCCATGTGGTCAGCAATGCGCGCTTTCTCACCGTGGAAAAAGAGAACGATCCGAAGAAGTACATCGCCACCGTCGAGCACATCGCGCACGACTGCGATCTGGCGATTTTGAAAGTGCAGGACGCCTCGTTTTTCAAAGGCACCGTCCCGCTCGCGCTCGGCGGCATCCCCGAGCTGGAATCGCAG
>JANXWQ010000131.1 GCA_025351065.1 Chthoniobacter sp.
GCACGGGCTGCGGCGGACTTTGAAAAAAGGCGCATTCGAGATTCGGATCGACACGGCTTTTGCAACGGTGATGCGGCAGTGCGCGGCGCGGGAGGAGACGTGGATTGATGAGCAGATCATCGCCAGCTACGTGAATCTGCACCGCCTCGGCCACGCGCACTCGGTGGAGGCGTGGCTGGAAGGGCGGCTCGTGGGGGGTCTATATGGCGTGGCGCTGGGCGGGGCGTTTTTCGGCGAGTCGATGTTTCACGAGGTCACCGACGCCTCGAAAGTCGCGCTGCACGCGCTGGTCATGCGGCTGCGGGCGCGCGGCTTCGAGCTGCTCGACACGCAATGGCTCACGCCGCATCTCGAGACTTTGGGTGCGCTGGAAATTCCGCGCGCGGAGTACCGGGAGCGGCTGCTGGCCTGCGCGGACAAGCCGTGCCGTTTTGCGGATTGAGCACGACGGACTGGCTTTCTCATTTTTATTGCAATTTCTTCATAATTAAGAATTTTACATTCTCATATTTGAACTAACTGACTTTTTTTCAGGCTGAAAATGGACTCACTGGCCGAATGAAGGGCTGCGGCACGAACTATGGTGGTTACAGTATTTATTCAGAAATCCGCGAATGACAGAAAGCCGATAGCCCGATTCCACTTCATGAAACTGCCCCCCCGTCTGCGCCAAGCCGCCTTTAGCCTCGCTGAAGTCATGGTTGCCGTCGGGATTTTCGGCATCATGGCATCGGCCTCCATCGTGGCCCTTAACCAGATGAACAATCGGGCATTCATCTCCCGCTGCCAGACCGGTGCCAGCACCGTCGCCCAGAATCAAATCGACCTGATTCTTTCCGACATGCCTTTCAATCCGCAAAAAAACCAGGTGCCGCCGGAACTGACCATCGGCACGACGACGGACGGCACGGCCAGCAATCCCACCGTCCCGGTCTATACTGACCCGCGCACCGGCGGCATCGTCATCCGCGGCTGGATGACCACCACCATCGCGGACACCGCCACGACGGTGAGCGGGGTCGCGCTCAGCGTTTACCGGGTCAGCGTGACGGTCAGTTACAAATTCCGCGGCAAGTCCTACGCCGTGACCATGAACTCGATGCGCTGCTCCGATATATGAAAGCGCGCGCGCTTCCTGCCCGCAACGGCTCGGCCCTGGTGGAGGTGATGATCAGCACCACGGTCATGGCGATCGTCAGCAGCATCGTCTTCTCCATCCTGAACACCGGCATGATCCTCTTTGCCAAAAACACCGCGGTTAACATGGCCCACCAGCAGGCGCGCGTGGCGGTGCTAACGATGGAAGCGGACTTGCATGGCGCGGTCTCCATTCCGCAACTCGCCGATGCCAGTCAGGCTCCGGTCACCGGCAACGGCCCGGCGGCTGGCATCTCCTTCCAGCTCTATGCCGCGGGTCCGTTTCAAGTCCTCTCGACCGCCGCAAGCGGTCAGAATCAGATCAACGTGCGCTGCCCAAACTATACGCCGAAGGTCGGGCAGCGGTTCTGTCTTCCGCTCCATCAGGTCGAGTTGGACATCACGGCGGTGGGCGGAGCGTCGGGCACCGGCGGAGCCAATCGCACTCTCACACTGGCCAGCAACCTAACCCGGCCGGTCGAGACCAGTCTCGACAATGCGGGCACCTTGACTCCAGTCGTTGTCACCGGCTTCATCACCGACAAATACATCTACGTGGTTAAGTCCGGCGAACTGCGTTACTTCAAACCGGGAGACACCGTGGGCAAACTGCTCGCCAGCGACATTACCACGGCCATGCCGTTTAGCATTCCGGTGACGCCGCTCGGCGCGCCGTTCAACAGATTTGTCGCCGCCATCAATCTGTCCACCGCGGATCATACGACCAACAACCGCGGCTTCAAGGCCGCCAACATGTTTCTCAATGCCATGGTGCCCTACCGCTCCAAACTTTGTTACTATCAATGAAAGCTCCACTGCGTCCGGCTTCCGACGGTGGTTCGTCGCTGCTGATCATTCTGATGGTGATCGCCTCCCTTTCCGCCTGCATCATCGCGGCACTCAGCTTTACCTCGGTCGTCAGCCGCGATGTGCAGCGCAGCAATACCCTGCGCACCGCCGTCGAAATCGGCGACGGCGCGGCGGACTACGCCTTTGCCCAATGGCGCGAGCTTTGCCGCATCCCCAAGCCAAACATTCAACTGCCCACCTCCACCTTCGCGGCCATCCAAACACCGACCCAGGCGCTGTTTCCCGACATCCCAAATTTTACCGCCAGCACCGGCCCGAACCCAGCCACCGGCACGCCCTACACCATCGCCAGCTACAAGGTGGTGGCGACCGATCAGTTCTACCAGCCCCTGACCGACACCTCGGCCCTGCCTTCGCCGCAGCATGGCATGAGCATGGGTACGGCCAACTACCATTACCTGGCCACCGCCGATGTCACCTTGCCGGCGATGGGCGGGCAACCCGTGAGGGTGAAGATGCGCCGCATTTTTACCAAGTCACTGACCTCGCCGTGGAATTACGCCATTTTCTACATTGACGATCTCGAGATACACCCTGGCGCGACACAGAACCTCACCGGATGGGTGCATACCAACGCCAAACTCTACACCGCCCACAACGCTCTGAATTTTCTCAGCAAAGTAAGCTACGGCGACGACTGGTCGAGGAACTTCAAGCCCGGTGATTCGCGCTACGGCACGGAGACCCCGACCAGCCCCGCCTGGCCGTCGAACCTCTCGCCGTTCCGCGATCAGGGTCAGCAGCCTTTTGGCCTCGATGCCACCCGTATCTTTGACCCCACCGACAGCAGCGGCAATAACGACAGCTATCGCGAACTTATTGAGCAGCCTTCCGGCTCCGGCGTTGATGTGGTTTCCACCGCGCGTTATTACAATCAGGCGGGCATCAAGATTATCGTCGATAACGCCGGTGCCGTGACATATAAGCGTCTTGATGGGACTGCCATCAGCGCGGCGAGCACCGGTGCGGACCTCCAACTCTACAATGTTTTTGCAGCTGCCATCGCCGTCGGCACCACGATCACCGACAAGCGCGAACTGACCACCGTGCGGCTGATCGACGTCAACGTCGCCACGATCAATACCAACCTCCGCGCGGCGGGTGCGCCGCTTTTCAATGGCATCATTTACATCTCCGACACCAGCGGCAGTGCTACGGTAAAGCGCGCCGTGCGTTTGAAAAACGGCGCGAGCCTCCCGCCGGGTGGCC
>JANXWQ010000133.1 GCA_025351065.1 Chthoniobacter sp.
CGGCCTGCTCTACGGCCTCACGCACAACTACACCGGCTACCCGCTCGTCAAACAGGCGCGCGAAATGGTCCACACCGGCGCGCTCGGCAAGGTGCGCAAAGTCGTCGTCGAATATCCGCAGGGCTGGCTCGCCACCGCCATCGAGAGCGGCGGACAAAAGCAGGCCGCGTGGCGCACCGACCCGAAACGCAGCGGCGCCGCCGGCTGCATCGGCGACATCGGCACCCACGCCGAAAACCTCGCCGAGTACATCACCGGCCTTGAGATCAAAGAACTCGCCGCCGACCTCACCGCCTTCGTCAAAGGCCGCAAGCTCGACGACGACGGCAACGTCCTCCTCCGCTTCAAAGGCGGCGCGAAAGGCATCCTCCACGCCTCGCAAATCAGCGTCGGCGAGGAGAACAACCTCAGCATCCGCGTCTATGGCGAAAAAGGCGGCCTCGAATGGCACCAGCGCGAACCCAACACCATGCTCGTGAAATGGGCCGACCAGCCCATGCAGGTTTATCGCACTGCAAATGGCTACCTCAGCCCCGCCGCCCTCGCCGCCAGCCGCACCCCGCCCGCGCACCCTGAAGGCTACCTCGAAGCCTTCGCCAACATCTACAAAGCCTTCGCCGCCACCATCCGCGCCCGCCTCGAAAAGCGGAAACCCACCGCCCTCGAGAGCGACTACCCGAAAATCACCGACGGCCTCCGCGGCATGGCCTTCATCGAAGCCGTCGTCGCCTCGTCGAAAAAAAACGCCGCCTGGACGAAGCTGGACGTGTAGCCCGGCATGAAAACCTCACCTGCCCTCCCGGCGCTCTGCGCTGCCGCGGTTTTTTTCTGCGGTGAAACGGAGCACGTCTCCGCGCAGGCCGAGACGCCAGCCAAGACGACTGCAACGCCGCTCGAAAAGCTGCCGGAAAAACTCGCGCAGGCGGAGGAGGAGTTCGGGAAAAAGCTCATCGCCACCCGCAACATCGTGGACGCCGAGGCCGAGGCAAAACGCATTTCCGAATCCGTCGCGCAAAGCCTCTACTGGTCGTTGCGCAGCGTCGGCAACTCCACCGCGCAGGTCGTCAATGTCCTCGAAACCACGCGCGTGCCGGCGGGCAACACGGCGCTCACCAAGTCGTTTCGCGAACTCACCGCCGCCGGCACTTTGCTCCAGACCCGGCGCACCGCCGTGATGGCTGAGACCGCCAAGGAACTGCGCACCCAAATCGGCAAACTCGTTCTCGGTACCCCGACCGCCGCTGAGGCGGGTGCCATGGCCGACAAGGCTGAGCAGTTGCGGGAAGCCCTCGGGCGGCGCAACACCAACTACGATGAGCCGCAGATCCAATGGCAGAGCGCCTCGGGTTTGCTGCGCGCCTTGCAGCGGCTGATCGAAGCGGAAGGCGGCGACGATTTCTCGCGCCTCTCCGCCGCCGTCAGCGAATTCCACAGCCTCTCGCAGAGTTCCGCGAGCCTCATCGCCGCTGCCGACGGCCAGGCGCGCATCAACCGGGTCGTGCAACCGCTCGCCAAGGCCACCGCCGAAAGGCAGGCGGCGCTTGACGATGCCATCGAGACCCGCAAGCCCGCGGCGGAACTGACCGCGACGTTCGCGGCTTTCGCCGAGGCGGCGCAGCGGCAGTCGGTCGTCCGCGCCAGCGGGTACGAGCAAAACTCGAACCTCACCACGGCGATCACCGCCTATCGGAACATCGTCAACGTCTGCAAATCCGTGGAAGCAGGCAGCGCCGCCGAAGGCCAGAACCAAATCCGCGAGGCGCGCAGTGCCGTGCAGCAGCTCGGCGCCGCTCGCGCCGCGAAATACGAGCAGATGCTCGATAAGATGGACGCCGACTTAATTGAGCGCGCGGGCAAATTCCGCGAGCAGCGCCTCGCGGAACTGCGCACGCGCCTCGCCGCCGTCAAACAGCCCACGGATCTCGACACCCTCGCCGCCGATCTCCAGGCGTGGTCGGCGCAAGCCCGCATGCGGAATAGCAATGGTCAGGATGACTTTGCCCAGCTCGCCAGCCAGCTCAACACGCTCGCGGCGGCATGGGTCGCAGCCAGTCCGATCCTGCTCATGCAGCAGGATCGCTTTGGCGGCGGTGAAAGCGCGCGCGCCTCCTACGCCAAAGAACTCACCGACC